>NZ_JAXKVW010000001.1:300000-381814 GCF_036172515.1 Flexistipes sp. | reverse complement strand
TCAAATAATGTTGAATTTTATCAGATGAAAATTTTTTATATAACTTATAAAAAATGACTATACAAACAATAATAAAAACAATTCCGTATTCAGACAAATAATGCAAAAAATCATTATGTGCCCAAAATGTGCTTTGAATACTTTCGTATACTAAATTTAATTTGTCTGCTATTTGCGGCTGTATAGTGGCATCTGAAGTATTAAAGCTTCCAGCTCCTACTCCTGTTATTGGATTTTTCCAAAAAAGTGTTAGTGCCGTTAACCAAAAAATTATTCTGGAAAAAGTACTGACACCTGCTGACTCCGAAAAAACACTTCTTCCACCTTCTGCAATACTAATAACTCCGCTAATACTGATTATTTTTATAACGGCAAAAATAATAACAAACATAAATATCCATTTATAATCCAGAAATTTACTTTTAAAGTTAGCAAATAGCAGTAATGTCATTAACAAAATAAAAGTTAGCTCCCCAGCTCTGGAATTTGTATATACCAAAACAAATGCAAACATAAAACTAAGTAAAAAATAAATAAAACTGCTGGAAAATTTATGTTTGCTAAATATTAGCAAAACTATTCCTATATTTATGTATGCAGCCAAAATATTTGGTTGACCGATAAAGCTCATTATGCGTGTATTATCAAATATGGGAATCCCCCAAAGATACATACCAACGAGGCCAAATTTTGCAAAAATAAATTGAACAATTCCTGAGAAAGCTAAGAAAATGGTATATACAAATAATATACTTAATAGAGAAGAAACACTGTTTTTACTTAATTTTACTATTGCGATTCCAGCAATTATAACAATGAAAAAATAAATATTGTAATTTAAAGCAATATGCACATTGTTTGAATAATATATATTTAGGAATATTATAAATAAAAAACCAAATAAAAACGAAAACGAAAAAATATTTTTTTTATAATTACTTAGAATCAAGAATATAGATATAAAAAAAAGAAAAAATAATAATAAATAGTAATTAGAACCCCTAAAATCCTCAATTATAGTTGAAAATTTAAATGTTGAAGCAATTAATAAAAAAAAGAGCGATGCAATAATAATATCACACCGCTCTTTTATAAAATTTACTAACAACTGTTATTCACCAAGCTTAGTCCAATCTTCAATATCTGAAGCATCAGGTGCAGAATCAATTGATCCGTCATCGTTAACTCCATCTTCCAGAACCCAAAGTCCTTGAGTTGCGCTTGTAGCGCCATATACATTGGTACCTTTGGAATTCCAGCCATAAATGTAATATCCGTTACCAGAGTTAATAGCAGCATATCCTAATGTTACGTTTGTAGATTCATTAACTTCGTACTGATCACTGGCCCCAAACAGAGCATTATCATCAGTATCTGCAGCAGTAGGTGTAGGATCAGCACTTGCATATAAAGCAAATGTAAATACAAAAATTATTGACAATAATATTTTTTTCATTTTTTTCCCTCCTCTTATTGTGGATAACTAAAATTTTCCGCATAAAACGATTCAACATCAGTACGTGCATTTCTCACGTCACTCTGAGCTGCAGAATTAAAAGCATTCTCTCTGTACTTGGCGAACTGTGGGATAGCGATAGCTGCCAGTATACCGATAATCGCTACTACGACGAGCAGCTCGATAAGGGTAAAACCCTTCTTTCCGTTAGATTTCCTAACCATAGTGTTACCTCCTTTAGATTTTCCCATGACGTGGTTTCCGCCTTACGCCTTACGCATCACGCATCACGCATCTTCCGTCACGGTGTTTTCAATTTTTAATATTTGACTTGAGAATGAATCAAAAGCTGTCTTTCTCACCTCCTGTGAGAAAATTTTCACCAAGCCAAATATCTTTCTATCTTATAAATATAGCATGAATTATGCCAGTATGCAAAAGAAATGCAGGAATTTTTAAAATTATAATCATTCTCTGTTAGCAGTGCTTTACCAATAAGTATATTTGAGACTAATAACAATACTGTTACAAAATTGTAACATTTAACAAACAAAAATGTGAAGGAACAGCACTAAGTGTTAAGTGTTGAGTGGTAAGTGGTAAGTATTAAGTGTTAAGTGTTAAGTGTTAAGGGTTAAGGGTTAAGCTTACCCGTTAAATGTTACCAACAGCAACCCATTGTAGATGGATTCAACTTATATATCAAGTTTCGCACTTCATTTTGTCATTGCGAAACCCTGTGGAAACAGGGTTGTGGCAATCTCAAAACAAGAAAAATAGTGAGATTGCTTCGTCGTTTTCACTCCCTGCCCTGTTAAATGCCACAGGCAAGAGGTGACAGTTTTCTGGCTCCTCGCCCGGGAAAAATGTCTAGCATCCGCCTTGTGCGGATAAATAGAATGTAAACATATTTACCAGTCTAAAAGACTGGTGCTAGCCGCAGGCATCATTCCGAGTGGAACCGAAGAATCTTCCACTATATGCTAACAATTTCTACGTATCTGCTTAACTTTTAGACTGTTCAACTGCTCTCCCGCGGGAGAATAATTGTAAATCTGGCGCCGCCGCTTTCAGACTCGCTCACTTTAATGCTGCCGTTATGAGCTTCCACACATGCCTGTATGGAAAGCATTCCCAAGCCGGTTCCTGTTTCTTTTGTTGTATAGAAGGGCTGAAAAATATTGTCTTTTTTATCCTCGGGTATCCCGGGGCCGTTATCGGTGAGTTCTAATCTGATTTGATTTCTTCCGGAATCAACAGCAATATCAATGCGCCCACCTTCTCCGGCAGCCTGCGCTGAATTCAGTACAAGATTAAAAATCATTTGATGAATCATATCCGGAAAACCCGTCACCACTACATTTTCCTGACAATCAAGGTTGAGATGACAGGCTTTCACATCTTTATGCGTTTTTGAAAAGCTGACAGCTTCCTCCAAAACAGAACACAAATCAAACTTTTGGGTTTCTGAAACCAGATGTGCCTTACCCACCCGGGAAAGACGTTTGGTGAGAGATATAAGATGTTCGTTTGCTTCCTGAAGCCTGTCCAGATGCTTTTGTGAAGTCTCAGATCCGTCAATTTCATTTTTTAAAATATCCACTGTGCCAATCAGTGTGGTGAGTACATTATTTATATCGTGTGCCACACTTGAAGCCAGCATTCCGGCCACCGCATGCCTTTCGGATTTAAGAAGGGCATTACGCTGATCGATAATTTTCTTTTCCTTGTGTGCAATCTCCCGAAAAACCCACCCCAAAGCAATTATTAAAATAACACCCGTCACTATTACAAAAATAAGCCCCTTCTGCATCTCCGTAAGCTCAAGAGCTTTGATTGTTTGAGCTTGTTCAGCAGCATACTGACTGGAATATATTATATAAATTCCCGCCAGAACAATGTAGGTTCCGCCTATTAAAAGCGCAATTCTAATAGGCTTTAAAATGTAATCAGCAGGTTTATTGTTGCCCTTTACAGAAAGAAAACGCATAATTTTTCTCATAACTCAACCTGAGAAAAGATATTTTTAATTATAACAGATTTGACCAAGTTATTCATTCTTTTTCAGTCTTTTAATTTCCTCCCGGAGCTCATGCATCCTCATTTCCCTTTCAACGGTCACATCGCGGAAGTGCTCCAATTCCTTCACCCGCTCTTTAAGCTCTCTGGTTTTTTCCTCCACTTCTTTCTCAAGATTATTTTTTATTTCATAAAGCTCTTTTTCAGCCTCTTTTCTCTGTGTAATATCGAGTATTACCCCGCTCCAGACTTTAGGTTTATCCTCATCCGCTTGATCCGGACGTGATGTCAGCTGTATCCATTTGGTTACACCGGAAGGGGGAACAATACGAACTTCAGCCTGAAAATAGCTTCCACCGGCGTTAGCCTTTTTATCCTCCTCCAGCAAATAATTAATGTCATTTGTATGAACCATATTCCAGAGCAATGAAGGATTTTGAATCACCTCTTCGGCCTCACATTCAAAAATTTCCCTGCATTGGGGGCTTATATATAAAAATTTATTATTACCATCCGGCCGGCGGTAATAATCATACAATACACCGGGAATCGTATTGGCAATTTTCATAAACCGCTTTTCACTTTCCACCAGCGCCTTTTCCGCCTCTTTTCTGTCCGTAATGTCCCTGACAAAAACGAGTCCGCACAGTTTGTTATCATATTCAATAGGCTCATCTGCTGTCTCAACCCATATTTGCGTGCCATCGGCTCTCAGCAGTTTCTGCTCAAAATGCTCATGAACGGACTCCCCTTTTTCACTTAAAGCTTCCATTCTCTTCAATGCTTTCTCGTGAAAATCGGGGTGAAAATAACTCAATACCGATTCATCTATAATTTTCGAAGGGGATTCAACCCCAAAAAGCCTGTAGGCGGCCGGATTAAGGTAGATAAACTTGCCGTCCGTTTGAATAAAAATGGGATCCGGCGCATTTTCAACAATACTTCTGAAACGCTCTTCATTTTTCCTCAATTCATTCGTTTTCTCATTAACCTGTTTTTGCAGCTCTGACTCTTTGGAATAAAAGGATTTAATGATATAAACCAGAGACAGGAGAAATCCCAGCCCCAGCCCCCATGTTGTGACTCTTATTCTTAAAGGAAAAACGATTGCTTTTTTCCAGCCGGCTGAAATTTTCCATGTTATATTTCTAAGCGTCAGAACAGTATTGGCCGGATCACCTCTCATTTCACCGGATTTCCAAAGGGTTTTGCCGTTTTCATTCTTAATCCGAAAAACAAATTCGCTCCGCTTCGTCTCACCCAGGGCTTCAGTTATAAGAAGAGGAAAATCATAAACGCCAATTGTCAGTCCCAGAAAGTTCTTATTTTTAAACACCGGCTGCCTTACAACGACACCTCTGCCTCCCTGTCTAAGCCGGAAAGGTCCCTGGACTGTTGCCTCCTTACTCTCTATAGCTTTCTTCACATAGGGAGCTCTCTTGGGATCGGATTTAAGCACCATCGGCTTCTTTATCGTGATTTCATTGCCTCTCGGAGGGTACACATAAATCACCTTGGTGTTCTCATCAGCATACTGAAGGGCTCTGATGGGCGGATTATATTCCATCAACAGTGACGCAAAGTATGAAAATTCATCCGCATTTGTATCAGGATTCAAAGTAAATAAAGCTGACAAAGATTTTAAGGCATTAAAGCGGTTGTCTACAGAATCTTTCAGATTGTTCTTGAATACATACAGCTCATTTTGAAGCTCTAATTTTTTCCCGTGCCGCCATTGACTCACCTGCCACCTGTCAATTAAAAACAGCAGGAGAAAACCCAGTAAGCATACCGCAAATAAAATAAATTTTTTAGACATATCCAATCAACGTTTTTATTTATTATACATTTATTGTTTATTCGCTGTCAAACTTAGTTACTGATAGCAGATCAAGACCTTTGAATGAGTACCCCACCCAACCTCCCCTAAATTAGGGGAGGAGCTTTATATCCCCTCCTATCAAAAAGTTAGGAGGGGATTAAGGAGTGGTAAAATTTATAATTCAAGTTTCGCACTTAATTCGGTCTAGCATTCGCTTTTAGCGAATATATAGAATGTTAAACATATTTACCAGTCTAAAGGACTGGTGCTAGCCATAGGCATCCTTGCGAAACCCTGTGAAAACAGGGTTGTGGCAATCTCAAAATAAGAAAAGTAGAGAGATTGCTTCGTCGTATTCACTCCTCGAGAGCTTTGAATAATGTCTTTTTCTCCGTTTTAGGAAGTGGGACTTTAATCCCGCATGCTTGATAATACTGGGTTTCGGAATAAACTTTGCACGGCTGAAGCCGCGCTTCCTGAATTATTCAAATGCCTTACTTTAAGAATAATAAACAATAAACCACTCAACTAATTACCACTTCTCCATTTCCCCATCTCACTATCTCGCCAATAACGTTCGGCTATAACTATATATCTTACAAGAAATAGAGAGGGTGGCAGTAGTTACTCACAGGAGATTACAATTAAGTCAATTATTTGTTCTGGCTTGGATGAACGGCTTGTTTATCCCGGGTTTTGGACATTTCCAGTGTAATCCAGAATCCTGAGGCAAGAAGCAGTATGCCTCCGTATATCAACCCCTCGGAAGGAACTTCATTAAAAATAAGAAAACCCAAAAAGGAAGCAACTACAGGTGAAACGATAATATCCACAAGAGAATAAACATTTGCATTTAATTTTTTCAACGCAATGGAAATGCCGAAATATGCAAACCCTGTTGATACAACACCCAGCCCCAAGACCCATAGAGCCACCGGTAAATTTATCCCTATTGCAGAATAGGAAATCATTGCCAAAATATCTCCGGTACCAAAAAATAAAAGTGACGGGGAGAGAAACAAAGCGGCTGCAGTCATCGACCAGGCTATGTCATTACCTGTTTCTGTCTTGCCTTCATAGCGAAGGTATGTAACCATTGCAGCGTAAATAGCACCATCCCCGAGCGCAACCAAATTGCCCAGCATATTACCACCTTGCAAAGGTTTAGCCAGTATTATCCCCGTTAATGCAAGCACAAAAATAATAACATAGCTTTTGCGTGCCTTCTCACCGAGGAAAAGTGCGGAAAATATAAAGGTAAAAAACGGCGCCACACTCCAGAATATTACCGCATTGGCAATGGGAACCAGCGTCATGGCGAAATTAAAGACGCTAATCTGTGTTGCAATTAAAAAACCTATAACTGCGGTGTCCTTCAAATTGTCTTTGGGGAATTTAAGTTTATCACCTGTTGCAATGGGCATGACTGACATTAAAAAAACAGCGGCAAGCGTAAGTGCATAGAAATTCAGCGTTTGTATGGGTATCAAACCTTCTGTTAGTTTAACAAAAACCCCTATAGTTGCTTCAGAAAGAGTTATCAAGGCTAGTAAGAAAAAAGTTTTCAACATCAGCTCCGGGCATTAAAATAAAATAATCTAAGCAAGCACATAAAATTGCATAACAGAAATTCCAGAACAATAGAAGTATAAAATACTTACCGGAACTTAAGTGTAACTTCAATTCCACTTTTCAGAGAGGGATTTCTACTTCTTGCCTGCTAAAAATCAGAAGCAGCATAAATTATTTTTGCATCTAATGTTATGCAACCAAATGAAAATATAATGAAGGCAGCCGTTTTACACCTTCCAGATAAGATTGGAATAATCATTATCCACATTAAACTGGTCAAGAAGAGCCGAGATCTGACCCCTGTGATGCGTAGCATGATTAAAAATGTGCATAAAAACATGCCACATAACTTTTGACCGTTCTTCCCCTTTCGTGTTTTTATAATTCAAACTTTTAATCAGTGCATTGCTGCCCATCTTGTCACAAATTTCCTTTAAATCTTTATCTGTATCAAGGAGGTTTGCTTTTAAGTCAACTTTTTCAGTAAACACAATATTTTTTAAGCCGGCAAAATCTATACCTTTGTATTTATGCGTCACCTCTGAAAATTCATTAAACTGCTTTGTAATACGGCGCATCCAGAGTAAATTCACCAAAATAATATGATTGAGAATACCATGCAATGACTTATAGTATACACCTGCTTCGCCAAAAAACTTCTTGTCCGGAATTTGGTAAACAATATTCAGCATCTCTTCATCTGTCTCCAAATTGTACTGAGCCATTAAAATTAAAACTTCTTTCATCTCTGTCCTCCTTTTTAAAGTTTATTAAATTATTAATTGCCTTTCCGATTTTTCGGATACCTGTTTCAATTTCATCTTCGGTAACACAGGTAAAATTCAGTCGAAACGTATTAATATACTTACGTTTTAGATAAAAAGGATCTCCGGGAATAAAAATAACCTTATTTTTATAAGCTTCATCAAACAGTTCAATAGCTTTTAAACTTACAGGTAGTTGAACCCAGATGAACATTCCTCCTTCCGGAATTGTGTGAAAAACACTCATTGGAAAATATTTTTTAATACACTCAATCATTTTTTGGCATTTTTGTGCGTAGACTTTTGTAATTTTCTGAATATGCTTGTCCATGTCATTATTTTTCAGATACTGGTAAATTATTTTTTGGGTGAAATGGGACGTATGTAGGTCGGAAGCCTGTTTTGCAATAACAAGTTTCTCAATTACCTCCTCAGGAGCAGCCATCCAGCCTAAACGAAACCCCGGAACGATAGATTTTGAAAAAGATCCCAGTAAAACAGTCCTCTCCGGTAAAAGTTTCTTAAATGATAATTTATCGTTTCCTCTAAACCTCAGCTCTCCATAAGGATCATCTTCAATCAGAAAAGTCTCTTTACTGTTTATTAATCCAGCAATTTCTTTTCTGTTGTTATCACTATAGGTAATACCGGAAGGATTTTGAAAGTTAGGATTTACATATAGCAGTTTGGGGTGTCTTTCATTAATTAATATTTTCAACCTGTCAGCATCCATTCCTTCATTCGAAACGGGTACCGGATGAAATTCCGGCATATACATGGATAAGGCCTGAATAACTCCGAGATACCCCGGCTCTTCAATAACAACGTCATCACCCTCATTCAAGAAAACCTTTCCCAAAAGATCCAAAGCCTGCTGAGAGCCGTTTGTGATTAAGATATTTTCCTTTTTAACTGCAACCCCTTTTCTGTTTCGGCAAAAATCAGCAAGATAACTACGCAGCTGCTCACAACCTTCTGAAGCGGCATATTGAAAGATGTTACGTCCGGATGTTTCAAAAGCTTTGTTGGTGGCAATTACAAGTTCATCGGCTGGAAATAAATTGCTATCCGGCAGGCCTCCTGCAAAAGATATTATATCAGTTTCCTGGGCTGTTTTAAGAATTTCCCGTATAAATGATCGAGGAATACCGGCCATTCTATTGGAAAACATTTCAGTCATCTTCTCCTCCATTTTTATGTTTGCTGAAACAGGAGTATGCATTAAACATCTCAAGCTTTAATGCATCATCAAGTCTTTGCCCGATACTATCCAGAATTGTTTCTTTGGCTGAACTTACAGCTCCCCGATCATTCCCGATAATCATAGAGGCATATTTCTCCGCTGTTCCCATAAGCATGTCATGGGTAACCACTTCCGAAACAAGATTAAGCCGTAAAGCCTCATCTGCATTGATCTTACGTCCGGTTAATGTCAAATCCATTGTCACACCTAAACCCGCAATTGATAATAACCTCACAATACCCCCATCGCCCTGATGGATGCCGTGCTTCATCTCGAAAACGCCGAAAACTGCTTCTTGTGAAGCTATCCGTATATCGCAAGCAAGTGCCAACTCAAAACCTCCTGCAACTGCTGCTCCGTTTACAGCAGCTATAACAGGTTTCGATAATCTGTGACGGCCTCTGGTTACACCCCCTCCCAAGCCTTTGTTTATTTTACTCCTGATATCGTTTGCACTTGCATTTTTCCAACGGGGCAGTTCCGTTTTTAAATCCAATCCGGCGCAAAAAGCTTTCCCCTTTCCGGTTACAATTGCTGCATATAACGAATCATCCTGTTCAAAATCATCCCATACCTTTTCAAACTCGTTGTTCATTTTTTCATTAATGGCGTTCATACTTTCGCTTCTGTTAAGATAAATATAAGCTATGTGGTTTTCCTTTTCATAAATTACAGTTTTCATATTATCCCCCTGGCAGTTGATTTAAAATTATTAGTCCTGTAAATCTTATTAATAAAAAAAGAAGACAATAATCCTACCATGGAAATGCTAAATGCAAGCAAAACAGAGTTGCTGTAGTGACCTGTTATATCGGTAATAATTCCCCCCAAGACTGGAGATATAAAAAGCGCTGAACTAAAAATAATGGTGAAATCAGAAATTATTTTATCTTTTCCTTCATTAACTAAAGAAGAAACAAAACCCAGCGTTATAGGGGGAATAGACAAAAAGCTGAATCCGAAAAAGACAGAACCGGCATATATAAAAAGTTTATTTTCTATAAGGGGCATAACAATTCCCAATGACAATAGAGTCTGCAAAATCAGAAGTGTCACCGGGAAATCAAACGTCTTAAGTAATTTTCTGATAAGAAAAGGGGATAAAAATCCGGCAAAACCAACCAATGCCCATGCCTTCCACACATTGTCGGAAATAAAATCCAGATTTTTTAAATTATACAGGATAAATGTGGCCGATATATTATTGGAAAAACCCTCTGCTGCATAAAATATCAAGGTAAAAATAACTAAAGACTTAATATGAGCAGGCATTTCTTTATAAACACCCCTCTTGCTGCCAGAATCAGTGGCATCGGTACTTGGCAGAAAAGGCCGGGCTGTAAAAGAAAATATACAAAAGGGTACGGCAAAAATGCCAAGAGATATCCAGCCGACTTCCCATGTTGCAAAGTCATCGATAATACCGATAATAACGGAAACAAGAAATATTCCCAAACCTACGGAAGAATACAATAATGGCAGCAGTTCTTTTTTGTTATTCTGCATCAAAACAGATGAAATCCATGCAAATGTGCTGATAAAAACGAATGCGCTTATCAAGCCGGATGTAAAACGCAAAAAAACCATAAATCTCAGTGAATGCGTCATACCCATAAGCAAAATCATAACAACAAGTAACAGAAGAAACAGATTATACAGTATTTTCTTATTTCTGCCTGGATTAATAAATCTTGTCAGCAATGCCCCGGAAAGATAACCGATGAAGTTTGAAGAGCTTAAAATACCAGCCTGAACAGCATTTAAGGGCACTCCTGATTTCATGAGCGGCAACATTGCCGTTAAGCCATATCTGGAAATAGCAAAAACTAACATTAGGACAGAGCAGCTGGAAAGAAAAGCGTGTAAATAGTTCATTTTTCACCTTCGTGCTTTTCCATTGACTTATATCTGAAACCAGAGCACAATAACAGATACAAAAAATAAAAATTAAAGGATAACAGATGATCTGCCAATCGTATTTGTATGAACACATAGAAAATTACATACTCAAATTAGCTGAAAAAAAGATTGTGACACCGGGGGAAAAGCTCCCTTCTTTAAGAACAATTTCAAAAACATTTCAGGTAAGCATGACCACAGCTATGAAAGCTTATGAAGAGCTGGAGAGTAAAGGGCTGATTTACTCTGTTGAAAAATCGGGATATTATCTTAAACCACAAAATTCAGTTAAAATACCGGAAAGAAAAAATTCGATTATTAACAAGTCCCCGGTGGAAAACATTGACATTATCAACAGTATTCTAAATGACACTCAGAATAAAAATATCTTACCTCTGGGCGCCGCTGTGGCATCACCCAAGCTTATGCCTCATAAGGAGTTAAAATCTTTCACAAGAGAAGTAATTAACGGCAGTGAAGATCAATATATAAATTACACTGCGACAGCAGGCTTTTATGATCTCAGAGTTGAAATCGCTCGGCTTATGGCTTTAAGGGATTTTTATGTAAGTCCTGAAGAAATTATCATAACAAATGGAGCTATGGAAGGTATTTTTTATATATTGTCTTCAGTTGCTGAACAGGGTGACGCTATTGCAGTTGAATCACCAACTTATTTCGGCTATCAGCACGTTTTAAAAAAACTTGGCATGTATCCTGTTGAAATCCCCGCCTGCCCGGAGAAAGGTATAGATATCGACTATCTTCAGAAAGCCAAAGATAAATACGATATAAAATGTATTATAACCCAGCCTGCTTTCAGCAACCCCACCGGCAGCTTGATGTGCGAAGATAAAAAACATTATCTGAGAAGCCTTGCTTCAGAAAAATTTATTATTATAGAAGATGATACTTTCGGCACACTTTCACACACATACAAAAAAATAACCCCTCTTGCCAACCCTTCGAAAACCGATCACATAATTTATGTTTCCAGCTTTTCCAAAACAGTCTCTCCGGGGAGTAGAATCGGGTGGATAATTCCGAACAAATATTACAAAGATGTTTATGAAGCTAAACTAGCAAACAACATGTCTTCTGCAAGTCTCCCTCAGCACGTTATGGCTAAGTACCTGCAGAGTGGCAAATTTCACAACCATATAAAGAAGCTTTCCAAAACGCTTTTTTTGCAGATCAGCGCTTACAGAGAAGAGCTAAGCCGCCTTTTCGGCAGCAGTATACGCATGACCAATCCCAAAGGAGGATTTCTTCTGTGGCTGCAGCTGCCGGAAAAAACCGACACTTTAGCATTATACCATAAAGCGCTCGATCATGGAATCGGCTTTTCTCCGGGCGCAATCTTTTCCAGTAAACCTGACAAATTCAGGAATTACCTTCGGATTAACTGTGGATACCCTATTAATGCCCGTATTGAAAAGGGTCTATGCAAAATCTACGAATTATACAATGGAATGTTTTAAACAGAAAGGAGAAAAAGATGCGCAGAAAAGAAAAAGAAATAACCGATAAAGATGAAATTGAAAAAATAATTGCTGATTCAACTGTCTGCCATTTGGGCCTTTCAGATAACAATACTCCTTATATTGTTCCAATGAGTTTCGGATACAGATACAGCACCGTTTTTTTGCACTGTGCACAGATGGGTAGAAAAATTGATATTATCAACAAAAATAATGATGTATGTGTCGAGTTTGTTCCGGAATCAAAAATTCAGAAAGGACAAGAAGCCTGCAGCTGGACAATGAAATATCGAAGTGTCATCGGATTCGGAAAGGCTTATTTGATAGGAAACTCCTCTGATAAAATTGAGGCACTAAATGTTATTATGTCCCAATACTCGGACGATAGTTTCACTTTCACTGATAAGTCGGCCAGCAAAACTTCAGTCATAAAAATTATTCTCAAAGAAATTACCGGGAAAAAATCCGGCTTTTAAACAGAAATTTCAAAAATTGGAATTTTTCTGATATAATATAATAAATACCACAAACGATACGGGGGGCTCATGAAACTGATAATCAGAGAAGAACAGGAAAGAGATTTCGGTGAAATTTACAGACTTAACAATGAAGCTTTCGGAAGGAGCGAGGAGGCAGAACTCGTAAATGAATTAAGGGAAAATGACGGAATAATAATTTCTCTTGTGGCCCTTCTGAGCAACCTCATTGTTGGTCATATTTTATACACACCATGCAAAATAAACTCACATAAAAATGAATTGACCGGAGCAGCATTGGGGCCTATGGCTGTTCTCCCCGGGTATCAAAAGAAAGGAATCGGCAGAAAAATGGTGGAAGAGAGCATTGAAATACTTTCTGAGGCCGCTTACCCTTTTATCGCAGTGCTCGGTTATCCTGAATATTATTCGCAATTCGGCTTTACCCCCGCAGGCAAACATGGACTCCGGTGCCAGTGGGATGTACCGGATGAAGCTTTTATGATTTTGCCGCTGGATTCAGAACGCACAGATGAAATTACAGGGACTGTTACTTACAGACCGGAATTTTCAAAATTCGCAAATATCGTTGGGGAGTAATGCGGCATTTGGGTGGCAACATTCACCCGAAAACTTTGAATAATTCCCGAAGCAGGGCTTTAGACCTGCAGGTGTACAAAAATTTGTTTAAAAACAAAATGTACCCCCTCTGCATCTACCCCTAATCCAGGGGGAGAAGAAAGTCCCTTTTCCTATCCTGTTCAAAACTTTCTATCCCAAAATTTTACCGTCGTAAGGGTATCCTCTTTTTGTCCAGAAACCGGGGACTTTAATATCAGAAAATTCGATCTTTTTTATCCATTTTGCACTCTTATAACCATACCTGTCCGGGTAGAAAAGTCTTACAGGGAACCCGTGCTTTGGCTCCAATTTTTCACCGTTTACCTTTAACGCCAGTATATATCTGTCTTTAACTTCTGAAACAGGAATGGATTCGGTATATTTATTGCCATAACAGTAAAAATTAATATATTTTGCCTTTTTATAGGGTTTAACAATCTCTATAATTTTATTAAGGCTGACACCTTCCCATTTAAGATCCGGAACACTCCACCCTTCAACACAGTTGAAATCCTCCCGGTAAGAAGTATCTGTCAAATTTTCCAGGTCTGAATATGCGAATTTCCGCCTTTCTTCCGCCAACCCGGTGATTGACAGCGAAAATTTGTCTATATCTATTTCTGGCGTACTTCCTTCAACAGTCCTTATCCTCCATGGATTGATAAAGTCACCGAAAGCAGCTAAAGCTCTCACCCTGCTGGATACAAAGAAAGCCCCGCTCACCAAAAGATATCTGAGGAAAATTCTTCTGTTCATAACGCTAAGATATGATAATGCAAAATGTTGTCAATTTTTATTTATAACAGATAAAATTTAATCATGTTTCGATATAAATAAAAACATAGTTGACTTTTGTAAAATAATTTTATATCAGCATTTATAGTTAAGCAGATACGCAGAAATTATTAGTACATAGATAGAGATCCCTCGGCTTCGCTCGGGATGATGCCTGCGGCTAGCACCAGTCTTTTAGACTGGTAAATATGTTTACATTCTATTTATCCGCACAAGGCGGATGCTAGACATTTTTCCCGGACGAGGAGCCAGAAAGCTGTCACCTCTTGCCTGGTTAAATGCCGCAGGCAATTAGCGAAGCTGATATTTAACGGGGGGCGGCCGAAGCGGAGAGGTCTCTACTGTAAGAAACAATACAGCAAACAAATATGCAAGTATGCTTATTGTTTAAACTGCACTTGCACCTGTTTAAATTTTTGCGGGGAGAGGTAAAATGGCAATCTCAAAAAAACTTTTATTTCTATGCACGGGTAATTCCTGCAGGAGTCAGATGGCTGAGGCGTATGGAAAAAATTATCTGGAACATTATGATGTCTATTCGGCCGGGCTGGAAAAACATGGACTCAACCCTTATATGCTGGAAGTAATGAAGGAAGACGGTTACGAGATGCAGGGACATTATTCCAAGACACTGAATGATGTTAAGGGTATAGATTTTGATGTGGTTGTTACCGTCTGTGGTCATGCGAATGAAACGTGCCCTATGTATTTAAAAAAAGCGCAGATGATACATAAGGGTTTTAATGACCCGGCTCAGGTGGCAGGGAGCGAAGAAGAAATACTTGGTCAATTCAGAAAAGTACGTGATGAAATAAAAAGTTATATAAAAGACGAATTGAGCAAAATTATTTGATTTCAGGGGGATATGGTGGCTAAAGAATCCGTTGCAAAAAAGATGAGTGTTCTGGACAGATTTTTAACGTTGTGGATATTCCTTGCGATGATAGTAGGAGTATCTTCCGGTTATTTTTTCCCGGGGATTGCCGATACAATAGATAAACTGAGTGTGGGAACTACGAATATACCTATTGCAATAGGTCTCATTCTGATGATGTATCCTCCACTTGCAAAAGTAAAATATGAAGAGCTGGCTCATGTTTTTAAAAATGTCAAGGTGCTGGCTTTGTCACTTGTTCAAAACTGGATAGTCGGGCCGGTACTTATGTTTTTATTAGCTGTGGCTTTCCTGTCAGGGCACAATGAATATACGACAGGCCTCATTCTTATCGGACTTGCCCGCTGCATTGCTATGGTAATTGTCTGGAACGACCTTGCAAAAGGTGATACCGAATACTGCGCAGGATTGGTGGCTTTTAATTCGGTATTTCAGGTGTTGTTTTTCACAGTATATGCATACGTTTTCATAACATTTCTGCCTTCCCTGTTTGGTTTTGAAGGTACAATTGTGGATATTTCAATGCCGCAGATTGCCAAAAGTGTTTTTATTTACCTTGGTATTCCTTTTATTGCGGGAATTTTATCCAGAATTACCGGACTAAAGATCTGGGGAAAAGAAGCCTATGAAAACACTTTTATCCCGAAAATAAGCCCTTTAACCCTGGTCTTTCTGCTTTTTACTATATTTGTGATGTTTTCTTTCAAAGGGGAGTATATTATAAAACTTCCTTTTGATGTTATCAGAATTGCAATTCCGTTATTATTGTATTTTGTGATTATGTTCCTTATTTCTTTTTTCATGTCCTACAAGATCGGTGCAACATATGAGCAAACCACGACTCTGAGTTTTACTGCCGCATCCAACAATTTTGAGCTTGCTATCGCCGTGGCTATATCCGTTTTCGGCATAAATTCAGGGCAGGCCTTTGCAGCTGTTATAGGGCCGCTTGTGGAAGTGCCGGTGCTGATCGGTTTGGTACATGTGGCTTTGAGATTTAAAGAAAAATACTTCCCCTTTGCAGTAAACACTATACAGGGTGTCTGCCACGTTAAATGCAAATCAACTTCCTGATTTAAGCATACTTTTTTAACCGGGAAATAATTTACTAAGCAGATTCACAGAAATTATTAATATAATAGACAAGACCCTTCGGCTTCGGTCGAGGTGACAAAAAACTGTCATTCCGACCGGAACCGAGCACTATTTCATAGCGGTCGGTGGAGCGGAGAAATCTCTAACGTTGTTTGTCAATAAATGTACCCCCTCTTGATTTCCCCCTAAAACAGGTTGAGAAACCGGTTCTGCGCACTTAACGCTTTAAGTGCGTGGGTGAAAATCTCTACCATAAAAAACGATATAATAAACAAATATGTATACAAGTAGATACAATCTATTTATTTCGTTATATATAAAAACATACTTGACATCTATACAATGAAAGCATATTATTCTTTTCCAGATATTAAAACAGCAGGGTACACTGATGAAAGAAAGAAACAAATTTTTAACTATTTTGCTCATTTTTGCCTACGTTTATTTTGTGGATTTTAATACCCCTTCAGTTTCCGGGGCAATTCTGGAAGGCTTTTATATGCTGCAGGAGTATGTCAGGAAGCATACGCTTACCTGTCTGGTGCCTGCCCTATTTATTGCCGGAGCTATGAGTGCCACTATTTCCCAGGCATCTGTAATAAAATATTTTGGAGCTGAAGCCAAAAAAATAGTCTCATATTCTGTGGCATCGGTATCCGGAGCTATACTGGCTGTTTGTTCCTGTACAATTCTACCTCTTTTTGCAGGTATATATTCCAGAGGGGCCGGGCTCGGACCGGCAATGGCTTTTGTTTATTCCGGTCCTGCAATAAATATTCTGGCAATTGTTTTAACTGCAAGGGTTTTAGGTTTTGAGATGGGGCTTGCCAGAGCAATCGGTGCTATAATTTTTGCAGTAATTATAGGATTATCAATGGCTTTTATTTTCAGAAACGATGAGAAGGAAAGATATGATAGCGCACCAAAACGGGAAGTAGAAACTGAAGACGGTCACCCGCTGCAAACATTTATATTCTTCGCAGCACTAATAGGTGTGCTGATATTTGCCACATGGGCAAATCCGGCTTCTGATGGCGGCATCTTTGCCCTGATTTTCAATTATAAATGGCCATTAACGGCAGTTTCACTGGCTGTTGTCATCATAATGGCATTTACAGGAATGGATCAAGGGAAAAGGGGTACCTGGATGGACGAAACGTGGGGGTTTTCAAAACAGATTTTGCCCCTTCTTTTCATCGGTGTCATAGTGGCTGGTTTTCTCCTGGGGCGCCCGGGGCACGAAGGTATAATACCCTCACAATATGTTGAAGGACTTGTCGGGGACAACAGTCTCTTTGCCAACTTTTTTGCTTCCATTGTCGGAGCATTCATGTATTTTGCCACACTTACCGAAATACCTATTCTACAGGGTCTTATCGGCGCCGGTATGGGCAAAGGTCCCGCTCTTGCCCTTCTGTTGGCAGGACCGTCACTCAGTTTGCCCAACATGCTTGTTATAAGGAGTGTGATAGGAACCCGGAAAACGGTTGTATATGTTATACTTGTTGTGGTTATGTCTACAGTAGCAGGTGTTATTTACGGAACATTCTGGGGCTAAAGATTCTAAACAGCGTACTGAAAAAGCTGCACAGATAAAAACTTACAAATATTAAAAAAGGGGGCAAATTATGAAAATTAAAGTATTAGGTCCGGGCTGCAAAAACTGTGAAGCGCTGCATAAATCTACACTTGCGGCGGTGGAAGAACTTGGAATGAGTGATGCTTATGTGGAGTATGTAAAAGATATATCCGAAATAAGCAAATATATTATGGCCACCCCGGGACTTGTGGTGGACGAAGTTGTTGTTCATGAAGGCAAGCCGCTTCCTACTGCAGGAAAAATTAAAGAAATCTTGCAAAAAGCTAAGAAATAACTTTGTATTAAGGGCATTATATTATGCCCTTTTTCCTAATAAACAGAAATGTAAAGAGACCTTTTCTCTACCTCCTTATCTCACCACTTCACTATTTCACCATAACCGATAAACTACTAAAAAATGACCAAAATACAGCTTTGCAAAAACTTAGAACAGTTCATTTCCCCCCTTTTTTATCTGTAAACATATCTTACATGGCTGTAAAGAATACTTACATATCTCGCTTACAATTTCTTTCATAAACAGCTGTTATACGGGCATTTGGTAATTTGGAGTGCGTTGGCATCGATATTGCAATGAATTAATATGCAATTAACCAGTGAACGTTTAATTATAAAAGGAGGTAACATGAAAATCCGCAGGAGAGAGTTTCTCAAAGCCAGTGCGG
This sequence comes from Flexistipes sp., assembly GCF_036172515.1. Taxonomy (NCBI): domain Bacteria; kingdom Pseudomonadati; phylum Deferribacterota; class Deferribacteres; order Deferribacterales; family Flexistipitaceae; genus Flexistipes; species Flexistipes sp. The sequence goes on along the minus strand of NZ_JAXKVW010000001.1, from coordinate 363,411 downwards.
CGGTTGCCACAGTGACAGCATTAGGCTGCGGCACAAAGCTAAATGCACTGGAAAAAACCGACAAAACCGTAAGCCCTTACGGAAAAAACAAAGGGGAATGGATTCCCACAACATGTCAGGGATGCACCACATGGGATCCAATTCAGGTTTATGTGCAGAACGGACGTGCGGTGAAAGTCCGTGGTAATGAGTACAGCAAAATGAACGGCGGTTACTGCTGTGCAAGAGGTCACTTAGGTCTGCAGCAGGTTTATGACCCGGACAGAGTTAAGGTTCCCATGAAAAGAACCAATCCCAAAAAAGGCAGATTTGAAGATCCAAAATTTGTACCGATCTCCTGGGATGAAGCACTGAATACCATTGCAGACAACATGATGAAACTCAGGGATAACGGTGAAGCCCATAAATATGTTTGTTTCAGAGGCCGTTACACATACACAAGAGACATTATTTATTCCTCAATGACAAAAATATTCGGCTCATCAAACAATATTTCTCACTCAGCCATATGTGCTGAGGCTGACAAATCAGGCCCATTTTTCACGGAAGGTTTATGGGATTACAGAGATTATGATCTGACAAATACCAAGTATCTTGTATGCTGGGGAGCTGACCCTCTCAGGTCCAACAGACAGGTTCCCACTGCCATCAATAAAATCGGCGAAGTTATGGATCGGGCTACTGTGGTTGCTGTTGATCCTACCCTTACAACAATAGGCGCAAAAGCTAACGAGTGGATGCCGGTAAAACCCGGTGAAGACGGTGCACTTGCTGTAGCAATAGCTCATGTAATTTTAAGAGAAGGTTTATGGTACAAAGAATTTGTCGGAGATTTTAAAGACGGCAAAAACAGATTCAAGCTTGGAGAAGAGGTTGATGAATCCACATTTAAAGGAAACTATACACATGGTCTTGTAAAATGGTGGAATATCGAACTGAAAGATAAAACACCGGAGTGGGCGGAAAGAATCACAGGTGTAAAAGCAGACCAGATATACAGAGTGGCAAGAGGAATGGGAGCAGCTGCGCCAAAAGTAGCCGTATGGCTTGGCCCCGGAGCTGCAATGCATATCCGGGGAACTTACAGTTCCATGGCTATCCATGCATTAAACGGACTGATGGGCTCAACTGACAATATAGGCGGTCCCATGGCTAAGATTTCTCCACCGTACAACCATACACCAAGCATAAAAAAATATCAGGATACCATCTCTAAAAATAAACCTCATGTAAAAATAGATCAAAGAGGTTACCTGAAATTCCCCGCCCTGAAAAAAGGTAAATCCGGCGGCGGTGTTGTGACAAATAATGCAGCTGACGGTATCCTTCAGGAAGATCCGATGGAAATCAAAATGGTTCTTGGCTATATGAACAATTTTAATTTTTCCGGAACAGAAGGCCAGAGGTGGGATAAAGCACTGGCAAAAGTGCCTTTTACCGTGCACCTGTCCACACATGCTTCAGAATTTTCTATGTTTGCTGACATTGTGTTACCGGCTGCCACCACAACGTTTGAAAAGTGGGCATGGTTGAAAACCAAAGCAAACAGAATAGGAACGGGAACCCTTCTTCAGCCTGTAGTTAAACCGATCTGGGAAGCTAAAATAGATGAATCGGAAATCCCTTATATGATAGCTGAGAAACTTGCCGAAAGGGGCTTTGATAATTTACTGGAATATTATAAGAATGAGTTCAAGGACCCTGATACAGGTAAAAAGCCCACTAATGAAAGGGAGTTCGCTGAATATGCAACCAAATATTATCTCGCTCCAATGTGGCAGGGACATGACAAAGGCGGCGATTCCTTCAAAAGCTGGGAGGAGTTTAGAAAAATCGGTGTATGGAATTCCGATCCGTATCCTTACAGAAAACGCTGGGGTAAATTCAAAACCAAAACGCATCAGTTCGAATTTTACAGTGAAACTCTGAAAGAAGCTTTGGCAAAACATGCAAAAAAACATAATGTTGATGTTAACAAAGTTCTTGAGGTTACAAACTATACCGCCCGTGATGAAAAAGCTTTTGTGCCCCACTATGAAGAACCTTACAGATATGGAAGCAAAAGTGCATACCCTTTTACATTCATCGACTCAAGGTCAAAACTGAATAAAGAAGGACGAAGTGCAAATTGCCCATGGATGCAGGAATTCAGAGTAATCGACGTTGGTGATGAGCGCTGGGATAATGTATTGAAAATGAACCCTGATGATGCCAAAAGACTGGGCTTGAAAAACGGCGATATGGTAAAAATTACGACAGTGGTAACTTCAAGAAAGATAAAAGTAAAACTTTCCGAAGGCGTACGCCCCGGAACGGTTCTTTCAACGTATGGACAAGGTCATACAGCATACGGCAGGATAGCATCCAAAAAGTTTGGCAAAGAGGGTTTTGGTATGAATAACAATGACCTTATGCCTGCTGATTATGACCGTCTATCAGGTAGTACAGCCAGAAACGGCGGCTTTGTCGGTGTACGTATAGAGAAAGTATAATAAAATTTTCTTAAGAGGTGAATTATGCAATACGCAATGGTCATAGATTTGCACAAATGTGCTGGATGCGGAGCATGCGGCATGGCGTGTAAAACAGAAAACAATACGGATAACAGGAAAAACGGTCAGTCCTACAACTGGGCTGATTTTACAACAAAGTGGAGCGGGAAGTTTCCTGATGTAAATTATGAAATTATACCCGTACTTTGTAATCACTGTTCCAATGCTGCATGCGTTGAAGTATGTCCGGTTACTCCCAAAGCGATGTTTAAAACGGATGCCGGTATTACCATGCACAATGATGAGCGCTGTATAGGCTGCCGCTCATGCCAGCATGCATGTCCCTACAGCATAATGGATTTGGAGAAAGAAGACAGCAATGCAACTTCAGTGATCAGCTTCAATTTTGATGGTGAGAAGACTCACGAGCTGTATCACGATAAAGAAGAGTTGATTGCAGGCTGTACAGCTTCAGGTGCGGAAGTTGCTTCAAAAACAGGTGCTATACCTCCTTATAAAACTGAGTACAAGCACCCTGACTACGAAGCTGTAAGAAGACCCGGTATCGTTGAAAAATGCATACTGTGTGAGCACAGACTGAAAGCGGGTGAAGAACCCTACTGCGCAACAGCCTGCCCGGCACAGGCAAGGATAGTCGGTGATATTGACAACCCGAACAGTAAAGCCGCGAAGCTCCTTAAAAAATACAGATATTGGGTGAGAAAACCTGAAGCAGGCACAAAACCCAATATTTACTACATCAGGAGTTTCAAGGCCAGGTCATAAAAGAGAAAGGGTGGCTCAGCCACCCTTTTTTTCATAAAAAAACAGTAGCTTTAATTAATGGAGGAATGATGGTTTCCAATACAAAAACTCTCTCTCATTCTGCAATTTTTGGTAATATGATGCATATTTTATCGGTTCTGATGTATACACCAAAAGAAGGGATATTAAATGAAAAGAACCTGATCGATAACTTCATCGAATATGCCGAAGATTTGGAAGATAATGAATTGATCTCAAAAATTAGTAAAATTAAACAGTTTCTGAATGAAGAATCCGAAGAGGACATTGTTACCGATCACGCTCAGCTCATGGTAGGTCCCTTTGAGTTGTCAGCACCCCCTTACGGATCGGTCTATCTTGAAAAGAACAGAAAGATAATGGGTGATACCACCATGGAGGTGGGACAATTTTATTTTGACAGCGGATTGGAAGTGGCTTCAGATTATAACGATCCGCCCGATCATATTGCAGTGGAAATGGAATTTATACATTTTCTCTTTTCTGAAATTTTTAACAGTTTAAATGAAGATAAAGTTGAAGACGCCGAAAACTATAAAACAAAGCTCAGAGAATTTCTAAAAAAATATTATCTACCTTTTTCTGAGAATTTTGCAGAAAAAATTAAGGACAATGCTGAAACAAATGTTTATAAAATTACAGGGGATGCTATATTACATATAAATAAACTTTTAAAAGAGTTTTAAAGAGAGAGTAATGGCAAATGTACTTATAATTGATGATGACGAAGGGCTCTGTTACAGCATTGAGAGGGCCCTTCGCAACATTCACAAGGTATTTACTGCAACACATTCCGAAACCGCTTACAATATACTTTCCAACAACCCTATTGATATTGCATTTATCGATCAAAGATTAGGCAAAGAAAGCGGTACAGAGATTCTCAAAGAAATAAAAGGACGTTTTCCAAAATTACCTTGTATCCTTATGACGGCATACGGCAGCAGTGAAACGATACTGGAATCCATCAGTCAGGGGGCAGCCGATTTTATCAGTAAACCTTTGGAAACAGATGGTTTCCTTCGTCTTATCGAAGCAAACGTTGTAAAGAAGAATATCTGTTCCGATAATTATATCAATATCTCTGAGTTTGAATATCCTCCAAATGTATTTATAGGAAAATCCCCACAAATGATAAAAATACTAAAAAATGTTGCCACGGTTGCAGCAACAGATTCACCTGTTTTGATAACTGGAGAAAGCGGTACAGGAAAGGATCATATCGCAAAGATTATTCACGATTACAGCAGTCGTTCAAACTATTTTTTTGTACCTGTAAACAGTGCAGCTATTCCCAGAAGTCTTCTGGAAAGTGAAATGTTCGGGCATGTGAAGGGAGCTTTCAGCGGAGCTTACCAGTCCAAAAAAGGGAAATTCGAAACGGCCGACAAGGGGACAATTTTCCTCAATGAGATAGGGGATTTGCCGTCCGGTTTACAGGCAAAACTTTTGCATGTTCTACAGGACGGAACAATAGAAAAGCTTGGCGAAAATAAGCTCAAAAAAGTTGATGTGAGATTAATTTCAGCCACCAACAAAAATCTGGATGAAAAACTTGAATCAGGCTCATTCAGGGAAGACCTGTTTTACAGATTAAATGTATTCAGCATCCATTTACCCCCTTTAAGAGATCGTAAGGCTGATATAGTTGAACTTTCCAAATTTTTCATAAAAGAAGCATGTATAAATCTTGATAAAGAAATCACCTGTGTACATAAAGGTGTTTTTGAAATACTTGCGTCATACAGCTGGCCTGGCAATATCAGAGAATTGAAAAACATAATAAAAAAATCCGTTATTGTTTCCAGTAGGCAGACACTTGAACCGGACGATATTGTGCTGCCAAAAAGTAAAGAAGCGGCAAAAAACGTACAAAATCTTAAAAAACATCTGTACAAAGAGTACAGAGAGCACTCCTACGGAGAAGTCCTCCACCGTGCACTTGATGATATAGAAAAAGAGTTTATTGAAGACGCTTTAAAAGAATGCAAAGGCAATCTCTCACAGGTTGCAGAAATGCTCGGCATAAGCAGAGTAACGCTATACGATAAACTAAAAAAATATTCCATTAAAGCCCACTCTGATTAATCCCAATGAAAAAGCCGGCTCCGTAATTTGTATCTATAACGGAAATACTCCCGCCCAGGTTTTCAAGAATCTTTTCGCACATTGCCAGTCCCAGCCCCGTACCGCTTTCTTTGGTGGTGAAAAACGGCCTGAAAATTTCATCCCTGTCTGAAGTTTCAAAACCTGTTCCGTTGTCAAAATATTTAATAATAAATCTGTTATTCTCAAAATAAAAAGATATAGTAATATTTTCAGCCCCGGCCTCATAAGAGTTTTGAACAAGATTTTCCAGCACCTGTGCAAGCATTTCTGCATCCGTTTTAAAATTTCCCGTTGAGTGATAATTGTACTCTATATAAACATTATCCATATATTTTGAAAAAAGATCTTTTAAATATTTTACAAACTCTGGGATATTTATTTCTATTATTTTGCTTTCAATCGGCTTTGCATAAGCAAGAAATGTATTAATCCGCTTCACAAGCCTGTCCGACTGACGGGATATCATCTCCATATCCTTTTTTAAATTAAAGTCCTTATCGGCATACTCTTTTTGGAGGGCATCACTGATAAGCTTCAATGACATAATGGGATTTTTCAGCTCATGAGCCAGGCCGGCAGCCATTGTACCGATTGAAGCAAGTCGTTCTGCCTTATTAATTTCCCGCTGTTGCTGCTTAATCTGACTGATTGATTCTTTCAGTCTGTAAGATAGATCATGCAGGGTATTTTTCAGCTGCTCAACCTCGTAAGAAGAGAATGCAGGGGTATGAAGCTCCTCAGGAATCTTCAGGGGGTTTATATTGCTAATCTGATAACTCAGCTGCTTCAAAGGATTGGAAAGAAATCTTGCAAGTACTATCCCCAGCAGAACACCCATAATAACTATAAAAATATTCACAAATACGAGTCGTGAAACATCGGAAAATATACCTTTTTGAATTTCATTTTTATTTAGCACAAAAATTATTTTACCGATTGTTGTCTCACCGGCTTTTATAGCCTTATTAACCGTAGTATCCTCAGAAATATTATCAGGCATCTTTCTGGTTGCATTGGCATCTGTAAAATATTCTCCTTTGGCATCCAAAACGTAGATATTGGATATAAAACCAAAAGATTTATTGATTTCATTTACTTCAGAATATATCGAATATATATCTTCCAGAAGCATAGCTTCTGCAAAATCATCTGCAAAAATATCATACTGAATCTCAATTGAGTTGAACACCTTTTCATAAGTGTTTTTATAGTTCGTATAAATTGTAAAACTGGTATTAACGGCTGCCGTAATAACTCCAAGAAAGCCTATCAGAAGGATTATACGATTTGTAAATTTTTGCGGTAAAAATTTTTTAAAAGTCATCAACTAATTTCTGCATTTTTCTTATTTCTTCAAAGCGTTCCGGATTGGTCACAACAAATTTATCAATATTCAGATCCTCCAAAATCTTTTTTCCTTTAGGATCTTTGTGCATTTTCAGTAGAATCCGGGTAATCTCATCGAATAATTTTTTATCAATTGCACCAGAGGCAACTATTGAAGGTGCGGGAAAATATGGGGATTTATGGATTATCCTGATGTTTTTTACCTCGTCAGGTTTCGTCTCAGCCAAATAGTCATAAACTAAACTGTCCACGGCTGCTCCATCTATTACACCTTTATTTACCAGATATATCGATTTGTCATGTGAATGCGTATAAAAAGTCTCCTGGAAAAAATTTTCATAGGAAATATTAAAACGTTTAATTATTATATATTTAGGATAAATAGAACCTGAATTGGACAGCCTGTCGGCAAAAGCAAATGTTTTACCTTTTAAATCGATCAGTTCGTCTATACCACTGTTACTGTTAGCAATAATATATGATCTGTATGTACTTTTACCGTCGATAACCGGTGTTACCATAAGTTTGTATTCATTATCCTGTAAAAAGAAGAAAGACCCAGTACATACAAGTGCAAAATCAACCTTGTTATCTACAATAAGTTTATTCATATCGCTGTAATCCTTTTTAAGCACCGTTTCTATCCGCATATCAAGTTTTTCAGCTATGTAATCGTTCAGGTCTTTATAAAGTATAAATGTTTCCTCGGGAGAAATCATGGAAGCGATACCGAACTTCAGCTGCGCCTGAGAATTAAAACTTAAAAAGTATAAAGATACAAATAAAAATAAAAAAAACTTTTTCATAATTACACTCCTGAAAATATTATACAATATTCAATTCTTTTGCCAATAAAAAAGAATTGGGAACCTTTTAAAACTCAAACATTTAAAGAGACGTGACACTTAAATCATGAGGCGTGATCGGGAAGGTTGCTAAATATAATTAAGTCTATTTAGGCTCAAGGTTAGTAAAAGTGGAAATAAATAATTATTTATTGTTCTTCTTCATTATTAATAGTTATTAACTGGGAAAGAGAAATACATAATATTTAAAAAGCACAGTAAAATCGGCTGGAAATTAAAAAACAGGTAAGAAAGTCAAAAAATTTTTTAATAATAATCATTCTTGTTGCTTTAAAGCATAGCAAGTCTATAGGATTTTTCTATATCATTAGTTCAGAATATTGCCTTTTTTGTATATAAATATATGCATATTCATATAATATTTTGATATCAAATGATTTTTAGCCCGAAAATAGTATTGACAGATTTTATTCTTTTGTCATAATTATTATACAAAAATAATGGGAGGTACATGTATGTTTAAGAATTTCAAGAAACTTTTTATTTTACCAACCTTACTATTTGTTTTATTGATAGCTGGTTGTGCAGTTCCCCAAAAAGCTGCAGAACCTGCAAAAACAATGAGTGTCAAGGAAAAGGTTGAAGCTGCAGGATTTCAACTGGTTGATTTTGAGTATGTTAGCAAAAAGGTAGGCAAAGGACTCCGGGATTTTGATCAAGTCGTCATCATCGATGCCAGGCCCGGCAGAAAGTATGAATCCGGGCATATTCCAGGGGCAATTAACATTCACGACAATCAGTTCAAGGATCATTACCCGAGACTGGAGTCTTTGACTGGCGTTACAAAAACAACTGAAATAATAGTATACTGCGGCGGATTTAAATGTGTAAAAAGTTATCACGTAGCAACAATGCTCAAGGAAAAAGGCTACAAAAATGTCAAAGTATATTTGGCAGGAATGCCCGATTGGTCGAAAAAATCTTATGTTGAAATTTCAGACGACTATGCCGTAAAGCTTTATAAAGAAGACGCTGTATTTGTGGATGCAAGACCTGCAAGAAAATTTGAAGCTGAAACAATTCCCGGTGCAGTAAGCATTCCGGACACAAAATTCAAGTTCATGAAAGACCAGAGGCAAAAATACCTTGATAAACTTCCAACTGACAAGAAAACTGCCATAGTTATCTTCTGCGGCGGCTGGAAATGTGTAAAATCACACACCGTTTCAGGGATACTGGTTAGTGAGTACGGATATGAAAATGTTTATAATTATTCAGGAGGACTTCCCGGCTGGAAAAAGAATGGTCACCCCACCACAAAAACCGGTGGTACAATTGAAAAGGCCGAAAAAGAAGATGAAGCGGAAGCTCTGAAAGAAGGAAAAGAAGAAGGTACCATTGACAAAGAATACTTTAAAACTTTGATCGATGACAGACCTGAAAACATTCACATTGTTGATGTGAGAAGCCCCGAGGAGTTCAAACAAGGACACGTTAAAGGAGCAATCAATATCCATGTGAATGAAGTTTACAAAAAAGGTTGTGATTACGTAATCAATCAGCTGCCTGAAGACGGATATGTGGTATTTATGTGTTCTGCAGGCGGCAGATCAAGTGAGCTGTACTACGCCTTGCAGGACATGTGCGGCTACAAAAAGATGGACAGACTGTATTATCTGGATGCACATGTTAACTACGAAAGCGGTAAATGCACAATCAAATAGACACACTATATCAAACTATATACCAAAAAAAGGCAGCCATTTGGCTGCCTTTTTTATTATAAAAAACTTATACGAGACTTAAGAACTTTGCACAAGTTAGGAAGCGCGGCTTCAGCCGCGCAAAGATGTATTGAAACCCGTATTTTCAACCTTGCGGGACTGAAGTAATGTATACCACTAGCATCGGTCGAAGACCGATTAGCAGCTATGTAAATAGCTAAATTGAATGTTTGACAACATATTTACCAGCCTCCGGCTGGTGCTACCCCCTTCCGAAAAAGCATAAAAGCATATTATTCAAAACTCTCATAGTATTATTTGACTAGAGACCTCTCCGCTTCGGTCGCCCCCGTTAAATATCAGCTTCGCTGATTGCCTGCGGCATTTAACCAGGCAAGAGGTGACAATTTTTTGAATAGCATTCGCTATGGGCGGATAAATAGAATGTTAAACATATTTACCAGTCTAAAAGACTGGTGCTATCCATAGGCATCCTTGCGACCACACATTTAACGCCTTAAGTACGCGGGAGATCTTTGAACAAGTATTTTACCCCCTGAATGGATCCTCGCAAATACTTATAACACTGGCATCACCCCAAAAATTATATAAAAGTTTTGTTTTACATATACTTAGCTAATATGAAACTGATTTCAATGTAATTTGCAAAAATGAAGCAGCCGATGTCGAATGTGTTCCACATATTTACCAGCCTTTCGGCTGGTGCTAGAGAAACGTACTGCCGGTTAGTGGTCACACCCTGTGTTGGAAAGTAAAGTGGATAAATATTTGCAAATAAAAACAATTATGAGGGGAGGGTGTAGACGGTTAGCGGCAGTAGTTTCGAGTTTCGGCTGCGAAATGCGTGCAAATTACATTGAAAAATATTTGCACTACGAAAAATGGGGTGACGTCAGTTGTAACAGGGACAAGTACAAAATTTGACTTTCTAAGATTAATCTGCTGGTTGTGAAAGTTCGGTAAGGACACCGTTGGCAGATTTCGGATGAACAAATGCCACCAGCTTGCCATGTGCCCCTTTTATCGGCTCTTCATTTATCAGCTTCATTCCGTCCTTTTTCATAATATCAAGGGACTCAGAAACATCGTTTACTTCATAACATAAGTGATGAATGCCTTCCCCTTTCTTATCCAGGAATTTGGCAACAGGGCTGTCTTCACTTGTGGGCTCAAGCAGCTCAACGTTGGAGTCTCCCAGTTTGATAAATGCGACCTTCACTTTTTGAGACGGAACTTCTTCATAAGATTCCACATTAACACCCAAAGTCTCATAAAACCTAACTGCTTCTTCCAGCGACTTTACTGCTATCCCGATATGATCAATCTTTTTCAGCATATCAAACCCCTAACTGCTTAATTTTGCTATCAGCTGATTAACAAGCTTCGGATTTGCCTGGCCTTTTGTTTTCTTCATCACCTGCCCCACAAAGAAACCCTGCAGCTTTTTCTCTCCGTTTTTAAAACGCTCCAGCTCATCGGGGTTTTCTTCAAACACCTGTTTTACAATATTTTCCAGCTCGGAACTATCGGATATCTGGGCAAGATTTTTCTCTTTAACAATTTCAGCGGGAGCTTTCCCGCTCTCAAGCATGATTTCAAAAACATCTTTAGCTATTTTACCGCTGATTGTGTTATCGTCTATCAACTTTACAAGGCCGGCAAGCATGGAAGGATTTACTCCGATATCAAAAATATCGCAGTTCCTTTCGTTAACAACTCTTAAAATTTCCGACATAATCCAGTTGGCTATTATTTTGGGATTGTTGTGGCTTTTTATACACTCCTCAAAATAATCGGCATATGTTTTAAAAGAAGTAAGTACATCCGCATCATATTCGGGGAGACTGTATTCCTTTTTAAAACGGGCTTTCCTTTCATCCGGCAGTTCAGGCAGGCTTTCCCTGATCCGCTCAATCCAGTCATCATCAACTTTGACAGGTATGAGGTCGGGATCCGGAAAATACCTGTAATCATGTGCTTCTTCCTTGCTTCTCATTGCAACCGTTATGTTTTTGTCAGGATTCCACAATCTCGTTTCCTGAACGATATGACCGCCTTCGTTTAAAACCTTGGTCTGACGCTTAATTTCATATTCTATTGCTTTTTGTACGTTTTTAAAAGAATTCATATTTTTGATTTCTGTTTTTACCCCGAATTCCTTTTGTCCTTCAGGACGTATGGAAATATTGGCATCGCATCTTAATGAGCCTTCTTCCATATTACATTCGGAAACTCCGGCATATTGCAGTATAGCTTTCAGCTTCTGCAAATAAGCTTTTGCTTCCTCACCTGTTCTCATATCAGGCTCACTAACAATCTCAATAAGCGGAACCCCTGTTCTGTTTAAATCCACATAGGAAGCGGAATAATCGCCGAGATTTTCACCGTGAATGGATTTGCCCGCATCTTCCTCCATGTGAATTCTGGTGATACCAATTTCCTTGGAATAGTCCTCAAGATTGATTTTCATTTTACCGTTCAGGCATAAGGGAAGCTCATACTGTGATATCTGATAACCTTTTGGCAAATCCGGATAAAAATAGTTTTTCCTTGCGAAAACACTGGATTCCTGAATTTCACAGTTGAGAGCCAGTCCGGCTGTCATTGCATATTCCAGAGCTCTCTTGTTAAGCACCGGCAGCACACCCGGCATTCCCAGGCAAACCGGACATACATTGCTGTTCGGCTCTGCTCCAAAGTTGGTGGAACATGAGCAGAATATTTTTGTATTCGTTCCCATCTGAACATGTACTTCCAGTCCTATCACAGCCTCATAATTCATCTATAACCTCACTACAGTTTTAATTGTTTGTTATTCCACTCCTGCATATCCAAATAGGAGATGTAACTCATATCTCCCTTATAAATATACACCCAGGCAGTGACTTCTTTGGGCTCCTGATTAACAGAATCATCGCCGTTGGACGGCAAAACCCACAATGTCTTACTAACTCTATCCAAATATTTTTCAACATTATCCAGCACCAGCAGAACATCTCTCACATTAAAAATGGTAACCAGTTCACCGTATACCACTGAATCTTTATCCTCCAGCAGCGCCGGAAAAGTTCCTTTATACATAGCCATTCTGCCGTAAGTATAAGCCCTGTTCTTAAAAAGAACATTCTTTGCATACATACTGTAAAACGGTCCGTCCGATTTCAATGAACCGTAAAAGAATATCTTATCGATAAAATTCATCCGCTGATTCCCCATTGAGCATCAATTTTTTATTCAAATTCCGTAGGTATTTTTGTGTGCCAATCCGTATTTTTCTGGTAACAATCTGCAATTTCGAGGATCTTAGCCTCATCAAAATAGTTACCGAGAATCTGCAGACCTATGGGAAGATTATTGCTGTCAAAACCGCATGGTACTGAAATGCCGCATCCGCCGAAAAGGTTCAGTGAAAGGGTAAAAATATCACTCAAATACATACTCAAAGGATCCTCCACCTTTTCGCCAATTTTGAAAGCAGTTGTCGGGGAAGTAGGCGCAACTATTGCATCAACTTTTGCAAAAGCATCAAGGAAATCATTTTTGATAAGTGTTCTGACTCTCTGAGCCTTCAAATAATAAGCATCATAGTAGCCGGCACTTAACACATATGTACCGAGCATTATCCGCCTTTTAACCTCGTCACCGAATCCTTCTGAACGGGTTTTCACATACATTTCAGACAAATTTTCAGCCTCAGCTCTGTATCCGTATCTGACACCGTCATAACGGGCCAGGTTACTCGAAGCCTCGGCCGTGGCAAGTATATAATAAACAGCCACTGCGTAATCTGTATGGGGCATACGTATGTTGATAATTTCCGCACCAAGGGATTCAAGATGTTTTATGGCGTCTTTTACAGATGCTTCAACTTCCGGACTCAGCCCCTCTTTGAAATATTCCTCGGGGACGCCGATTTTTATCCCTTTCAAATTATCAAGTTTTTTATCATAAGGTTCGAACGAATTTTTGGAAGCCGAGGTGGAATCGTGATGGTCATGTTTTCCGATAATTTTCATCAGTTCCACACTGTCCTGAACATTCCATGTCATCGGACCTATCTGATCAAGACTTGAAGCAAAAGCAACCAGGCCGAATCTTGAGACTCTGCCATATGTCGGTTTAAATCCGGCAATACCGCAAAAAGAAGCCGGCTGTCTTATCGAGCCCCCCGTATCACTTCCCAGGGAAGCGGGAACCAAACGAGCGCTCACTGCAGCTGCGGCACCACCGCTCGAGCCGCCGGGGACCCTATCAATATCCCATGGATTTTTTGTTTTGCCAAAATAGGAGGCTTCACAGGATGAGCCCATGGCAAATTCATCCATATTAAGTTTCCCGAGTATAATAAAACCTTTTTCTTTCAGCTGCTTTGCAACAGTTCCGTCGTAAACGGGATCAAAATTTTCCAGGATATGCGACGAACAGGTGGTTCTCAGCCCCTTAGTCACCATATTGTCTTTCAAAGCTATCGGAATTCCCGCCATCGGCGGCAGTTTCTCACCGTTACGTCTTTTCACGTCAATTTTTTCCGCTTCGGACAGTGCATCCTCATTTATGGAAACAAAAGATTTAAGCTTGTCATCATATTTATTAATTCTATCAAGATAAAACTGTACAAGTTCCTTTGCAGAAATTCTTCCGTCCTCCAGATAAGACCTCAATGTCTTCAGATCTGCATTCAGTAGATTCATCAACAACTCCTGTAGATTTTATTAATTTTCAATAACTCTGGGTACCTTGAAGTGTCCCTGCTCTTTATCCGGAGCATTCTTGAGCGCCTGCTCATTGTTAAGCTGCTCTTTTTGCTCATCTTCCCTGAAAACGTTCGAGATATCAAGGGCATGCGAAGTGGGCTCAACATTGGAAGTATCCAGCTCGTCCAGCTTATGTATATAATCGAGAATATTGTTGAGCTCATTGGTAAAGCGCTCAGCTTCCTCTTCGGAAAATTGCAGTCTGGCAAGATCCGCAATATGCAGCACATCTTTTTTATCAATAACTTTTGACATCCTCATCCTCCGCTTTATTGATCATCAGGAAAATCTATTTTACGCAAAATTTACAGGGTGTAAACCAATAAGTTCCTAAAATATTTCCAGACTTTCAGCAAGCATTTTTTTAAGCCCTGAACTCTGGAAAAAAACATCCGCCTTTACCTTGTCCCCCGCTCCTTTAACATTAAGGACAACCCCTTCACCGTATTTGCTGTGGAATACTCTTGTATTGGCTTTTAGCTTTTTTCCGTAATCTCCCGGAGAACTGATGTCAGACTTCAGCTCATCCAAAAACATCGAAGGTCTGCAAAACTGTCTTTTACCGTAGACCATACGGGTGTTGGTATGAGTGAAAACAAGATTGCTTTTGGCTCTGGTAATCCCCACATAGCAGAGCCGCCTTTCCTCTTCCAGCTCCCACTCATTATCCATGGAGCGGAACAAGGGAAACAAACCCTCTTCAAGGCCCGTCAGAAATACTGATTCAAATTCCAGCCCTTTTGCCGAATGAAGGGTCATGAGACTTACGGAATCACCGGCACTTTCATCTGTGGAAGTTGTCAGTGTTGTTGTGGCAAGAAACTCAGACAAGTCCGGTTCGTCATAACTTTCATCAAAAATTGCAGCTGCATTAATAAGCTCATCGATATTGTTTATGCGTTTGTTTGCATCATTCTGTTCTTCAAACTGTTTCAGATAATTCCCATAGGAGCTTTCGTTCAAAATAACCTTAATCTTGTCCGCTATATTTTCAAACAGCTGCATCTCATCAAGGATATTGGTATAAAATTTTAAACTGGCGGCGGTCTTCCCCTTTGAAACAGAGGCAATTTCTTTTGCTGCTGATATAAGATCCGAACCGTTGCCGGTTGCATAATCGATAATTCTCTGAATAACTACGTTGCCTATTCCCTTGGGCGGATTTTTGGCAGAACGCTTCAGAGCATCTATATCATATGGATTGTCCGAAAGCTTTAAATATGCCAGAATATCTTTTATCTCCCTTCTGGAGTAAAAACTGATACCCCCGATAACTTTATAAGGTATCCCCCTTCTGTTAAGCTCCACCTCAAAAGCCCTCGACTGAGCATTTGTTCTGTAAAGAACAGCTATTTCGGCAGGAGATATTCCCTGATCCAGCATAAGCTCAATCTCATTAATAACAAAATTTGATTCATCCTGCTCATCATGACATTCTTTAACCATGATATTTCCCATCTTATGGATCACCGGGGAAAGATTCTTGCCTTTTCTGTAATTATTGTTTGCAATAAGTGTATTGGCTGTAAACAGGATATTGGGTGAACTCCTGTAATTTTCGGTAAGCTTTATTGTTTTAACATCAGAGAAATGTTTTTCGAAATCGAGGATATTTCTTATTTCTGCACCGCGCCATCCGTAAATGGACTGATCATCGTCCCCCACCACACAAATATTGCCATATT
Source organism: Flexistipes sp. (assembly GCF_036172515.1). Lineage (NCBI taxonomy): Bacteria > Pseudomonadati > Deferribacterota > Deferribacteres > Deferribacterales > Flexistipitaceae > Flexistipes > Flexistipes sp. Next base: position 347,669 of record NZ_JAXKVW010000001.1, on the reverse strand, counting down.
CACCTGAAAGCAGCTTTAAAAAGAAAAACTGTATATAGTTTGTATCCTGATATTCATCCACCATGATATACCGGAAAATATTTCTGTAAAGTTCGAGCACTTCATAATTTTCCTGAAAAATCCTGATAACAAGAGCAAGCATGTCATCAAAATCCACAAGATTTGCAAAAGAAAGATACTGCTGGTAGGCTTTAAAAACATCAGGAAATCTGTGGATGAATTCTTCCGGCTCTTTATCCTCCACATATTCAATAGTGTTTTTAAAACTGCTTATCAGCCAGAGATACTGTTTCGGGGGATATTTTTTACTGTCGATATTCAGTTCTTTCACAATACTTCTGAGGGCTGAAAGCCTGTCATCCTGATCAATAACTCCAAAGCCTTTTTTAAACTCAGTTTTATGCGTCTCCCGGCGCAGAATTCTCAAACATATGGAATGGAATGTGCCCATCCACACTCCTTCAGCTCTTTCTCCCACAAGGTTTTTAAGACGGGATTTCATTTCCCAGGCTGCTTTATTGGTAAAAGTAACCGACAGGATATTGTTCGGGTTAACACCGATATTATCAATCAGATAAGCAATCTTATGGACAATTACCTTTGTTTTCCCCGTTCCGGCTCCGGCTATCACAAGCAGGGGTGAGCCCGTATATTCAACGGCAGCCTTTTGTTCTTTATTCAGTCTATCATTTGAGTGAGGCATATATCTCCCTTAGAGATTTCTCACTTCGTCCGAAATGACACAATATATCGCTTTATCGCAACATTGTCATCCCGAGCGAAACGAAGTGGAGTCGAGGGATCTCCCCTTTTATATATTATTAATTCAAGTTTCGCACTTGCACCTATTGTAAGTCTTTGCGAGGAGTGCTAACGACGAAGCAATCTCTCTTTTTTTATTATTTTGAGATTGCCACAACCCTGTTTCCACAGGGTTTCGCAATGACCGACCTAAGTGCGAAACTTGAATTATTAATTTCTGCGAATCTCATTAAACACTCGTTGCAAGAGCTTTATTATAGGCTAAAATTATATCACTTCTTCTCAGCAATCCTTCTACCTTAAAATTGCCGTTTATATTTTCCACAACGGGCAGTGCCCCCAGATCTTTAATTCCCAGCTTTTTTAGAGCTGTGGCAAGACTGTCCTCAGGGTAAACGTATATCAGGTCATCTTTTGTGCAAATCTCACCTGCCACAACAATTTCCTCCAGCCCCTTTTCAAACATCACATTTTTTATATTATCTAACGACATAATGCCTGTCAGATATCCTTTATCGTTTAACACCGGATAATAAATATGATCGGCTTTCTTTATACCCTCGGTGATCTCTTTGAAATTGGAGCTTTCTTTAAAAGTAACAATATCCCTGAGCATTACATCTTCAACTCTTATTTCGGATAGTACTCTTTCTTCAGTGCCCTTTCTGATATTGATACCTTCCTTGGCAAGAATCCAGGAAAAAATAGATTCTTTCTCCAGCCAGTTGGCAGCAACATTTGCAATAATCGTTGCAAACATTAACGGCAAAATGATTTCATAACTCTGGGTAATCTCAAAAATTATAAGTATAGCAGTTAAAGGGGCTTTTATGGTTGCACCGAGCATAGCGCTCATTGCCACCAAAGCATAGGCACCGCTGGAAGACGTAATACCGGGAAAGGCAGCATTAAAAATCCCCCCCAAAGCTCCGCCTGTTGCAGTTCCTATAAAAAGTGCAGGGACAAACAAACCACCGGATCCACCGGATCCCAGAGTCAGAGATGTTGCAAGGATTTTAAGAAACACAATAACTAAGAGAAAAAGTCCCACCTGATTCGAAGCAAGAATTTGGTTTATTGTGTCGTAACCGACACCCATAATTTCACGTGAGTATATGGCCAGTATGCCGAGCAGCAGCCCGCCCAAAGCAGGCTTTAGAAAAGAAGGTATGCTCAGATTGTCAAAGGTTTCTTCGGTTTTGTAAAAAAAACGTATAAAAAAAACACCGACTACGGCACAGGCAAAACCCAACACCATATAAAGGGGCAGCTCCATAAAATGTCTCAGATGATATTCCGGCGCTTCAAAAGTTACCACATTGCCCAGGTGTCCCCTTGAAACGACAGTTGCAATAACGGAAGAAATGATAATCGGACTGAATGTTCTGATACCGAATTCGCCAAGCAACACTTCCGCTGCAAACATCGCCCCGCCGATAGGTGCATTAAAGGTTGCCGCCAGTCCGCCTGCCGCTCCGCAAGCAACAGCCGTTTTCATCCTTCTGGTGGAAAAACCGAATATTTTTCCCACACCGGAGCCCAGTGCCGAACCTATATGTATAATGGGTCCCTCTCTTCCTGCGGAACCTCCGGTGCCAAGTGTAATCGCAGAAGTGAAACTTTTCACAACAGCTACAAAAGGACTGATTTTTAAATTGAGGGCTATTGCCTTTATAACATCCGGCACACCGTGCCCCTTTGCAGATTTAAAAATTAGGCCGGCCATACCAACTATCAATCCGCCCACAGCCGGAATAAGAACAATCTTATATATAGGGGTGTGAATGAGCGTTTCTAAAAGAAACTCCTCTTTTGTCCCGTAGAAAAAATCCTGAACAATACCTATTAAATACCTGAAAATAATGTTACCGTAACCGGCAGCTACACCGATAAGTACAGCAACACCGGCCATATACATATCTTCGTGTTCGCCAAAAAAGCTGTTCAACCACCCTTTGGCTTTTTGTATCATTATCACTCCACTGTCACGCTTTTTGCCAAATTTCTCGGCTGATCAACATCATTACCCAGTAAGCGGGCACAATGATAGGCGAAGAATTGTGTAACAACTGTATTTAAAAAGACACTGACCTCTTCGGATGTTCCGGGAATACTGATAACAGCGTCACATTTGTCCGCAAGATGGGTATCATTTTCCGTAACAGTTGCAATAACGATACCGTCACGAGCCTTTACCTCTTCGATATTAGAAACAATCTTATCATACACCCGGGATTTGGTTGCCAAAGTAAAAACAGGCATATTTTCATCTATAAGTGCAATAGGACCGTGCTTCATTTCGCCGGCAGGATAGCCCTCTGCATGTATGTATGATATTTCTTTAAGTTTAAGAGCCCCTTCGAGTGCAACAGGATAATTAAGGTGCCTTCCTAAAAAAAGAAAATCTTTATAATCTTTAAAATCCTTTGCAATATTTTCAATTTCACTATCTTTATTCAACACATACTCCATTTGCTCGGGGACACCGAGAAGGCTGTGTATATATTCACTTCTTGATTTATCGCTCATCGTATTTCTGATCTGACCTAAATAAATGCCAAGCATATACAGGCAGGTTATCTGTGTTGTAAACGCTTTTGTTGAGGCAACACCGATCTCAGGTCCGGCATGGGTATATATCACGCCGTCTGCTTCCCTGGATACTGAAGAGCCCAGAACATTGCAAATAGCCAAAGTACTGCACCCTTTTTTCTTTGCCATCCTCATGGCTGCCAGTGTATCGGCTGTTTCTCCGGACTGGGTAATGGCAAGGAAAATCACATTTTCATCCAGAATTGTATCCCTGTATCTGTACTCGGATGCTATATCCACCTCCACAGGTACACCGGCAAATTTTTCAAGAAGGAATTTGCCCACAAGACCCGCGTGCCAGCTTGTTCCGCAGGCGACAATGTGAATTCTGCTTGCATTCTTCAGTGCTCCGCTTATCTCATCCAGTTCAGGCAGTCTGATTAACGACTCTTCAAGAGAATACTTACCCCTCAGAGTATCTGTAACTGCCCTGGGCTGCTCATAAATCTCTTTCTGCATAAAATGCCTGAATCCGGCTTTTTCAGCCATGACCGGATTCCAGTCAATATATTTTTTATCCCTTTCAACTTTTTTGTGATTTTTATCATAAATCTCTATGGAGTCTTTCCGCAAAACTGCAATATCACCATCTTCCATAAAAATAAAATTCCTCGTGTGACTCAAAACAGCGGGAATATCACTTGCTGCAAAATTCTCACCCTCTCCTGCCCCCAAAACAAGAGGGCTGTCATTTCTGGCTGCTATAATCCTGTCCGGGTTATCTTCTGATATCACTGCAACGGAGAATGCTCCGTTCAGCTTGTTTGTAGCTTTCCTTACCGCCTCAAGAATATCGCCGTTCAGATAACTGTGTATCAGGTGAGCGATAACTTCCGAGTCCGTTTCAGACTGAAAAACATACCCCTTATCAGTCAGCTCTTTTTTCAGCTGAAGGTAATTTTCAATAATACCGTTGTGAACCAAAGCAAGGCCTTTGGAAACATGGGGATGGGCGTTGTAGGATGTCGGTTTCCCGTGCGTTGCCCACCGGGTGTGACCGATACCTGCTTTGCTGTTAAAATCAGTGCTGCTGGTTTTTTCTCTAAGATTCTTCAGTTTACCAACACTTCTTACCGTTTTTATGATATTTTCGGATTTATCAAGCAGCGCCAGCCCGGCGGAGTCATAACCTCTGTACTCAAGCCTCTCAAGCCCTTCCAAAAGGATATCGTAAGCATTCTTTTCACCTATATAAGCCACAATACCGCACATATCTATTTCTCCCTTGAATAAATTTGTTTGCGTTTTCTCACCCAGCCTTCTTTATTAACCTGCTCACTCCGGGAAATGGCGAGTGATTCATCAGGGACATCTTTTGTAACAGTCGAGCCCGCTGCAATCAAAGCATTTTTACCTATTTCCACAGGGGCAACAAACTGAACATCACTTCCCACAAAAACACCGTCGTTAATAATAGTTTTATGTTTACTGATACCGTCATAATTACATGTAATTGTGCCGCATCCAATATTCACATCTTTCCCTATATATGCATCACCCAGATAAGTCAGGTGGCTGGCTTTTGAGTTTTCATGTATTTCCGTTTTTTTCACTTCCACAAAATTGCCGATTTTATTTTTCCCGTACAGTTTGCTTCCCGGTCTCAAATGTGCCATAGGCCCCACTGAAGATTCTCTGCCCACAAAAGATTCTGTTATAACACAATTATCTTTTATTTCACAATAATCTTCCACCACACTGTCGGCTATCCTGCATCCCGGATAAACAACACTGCCTTCTCCAATTTTGGTTTCACCTTTTAGGGTTACATTTGGATGTATCGTAACATCGTTTTCAATCTCAACCGAATTATCGCAGTAAAAGCTGTCCGGATCTATTATACTGACGCCGTTTTTCATATATTCACAAGCACGCTTACGCCAGATTAATTTTGAAGCTTCTGCCAGCGCAGCTCTGTCGTTTATCCCGAGAAATTCCTCTTCTGCTTCAGCAACAAAAATACCGGCACCATCTTTGACAATATCGGTCAGGTAGTATTCCTCCTGTGCGTTATTATTGTTAATATATTCCAGTCTCCTGAAGAGTTCCTTTGACTCGGCGAGATATATACCTGTATTAATTTCCTTCAACTTCTTTTCATTTAAGTTTGCATCCTTTTCTTCAACTATTCTGATTACAGATCCGTCTGCTCCTCTGACTACTCTTCCGTAACCTTCGGGATTTTTCTTTTTTACACTCATAAAATTTACAGGAGAATCCGAACTTTCAATAAAAGCTTTTAAACTCTCCCTGCTCACCAACGGCATATCCCCGCAGAGGATAAGAATCTTACCGTTATAATTTTTAAGGGTGTCCTTCGCAGCCAAAACAGCATCCGCCGTTCCTTTCTGCTCTTTTTGAAAAACAAACTCTGAATTATAACCCTGCAGATGAGACTGAATATCCTCAGCCGCCTCTCCCAGAACAACGACAGTCCCGTCTGAGCAAACCGCAGAAGCAGCTTCCATCACATAATCTATCATAGGTTTGCCTGCAACATCAAAAAGAACTTTCGGTTTCTTTGATTTCATCCTTGTCCCTTTTCCTGCAGCCAAAACAAGAGCTTTAACGTTCATCTTTTCCCCCATTGCAAATTTATCATTTATTAAAACATTAAGCATTATAAATCAAGGATAGAGGTATTTTATTCAAAATAACTTTTTAAGAGTCTCAAACCGGTAATTAAAAATATTTTCAAGTCTTTTCCTTACAACAAACCTGTTCAAAATATCACCTATGATACCAAAAGGCATACTGTAATGAACCTCGTCGGTCATAATAACACCGTCTCCGCTTTCTTCGAAAAAATGCTTGTGATGCCAGAATTTATAAGGACCCAGCCTCTGCTCATCAACAAAGAAGAAAGGCTCTGAAACGTGTGTAATTTCAGTAACCCAGGACGTTTCAAAAAAAGCAAAGGGAGTAATTTTATACTCTATAATCAGGCCGGGAAACATATTTCCCGGAAGATCAGAAACAACACGGAAGCCAAGCCATGCCGGTGTAATTTCCGCAAGTTTGCCCGGATCGGAGAAAAAATTCCAGCATGTTTTAATATCTGAATTAAGATACTGAATCCGCTTTAACCGATAAAGTGCCACATATGCCCCGTCTAATTATTCATACAAACCTTATAGCAAACAACCCGGTAAAGATAAATATATTTAACAATTTCCTTGATTTAACACACAAATATGTTAAAAAACACATCCACAGGCTATTATAAGCAAATTATATATAGAAATTAACACAAAATTGTAATATGGTTTGAGATTCAATTACCAACACAATTTGACGGAGAGGAAAATGCGTTTTGATATAGCAAAAAGCGGCAGCGGGCTCACTTATGAAATAAGAAATATAGTGAATGTCGCAAATGAGCTGAAGAAAAGAGGCGTGGATGTAATTTGGGAGAATATCGGTGATCCGGTGGTAAAAGGGGAAAAAATTCCTGAATGGATGAAAAGCATCCTTTCCGAAATTATGGAAGACGATTTGAGTTTCGCCTACTCCCCGACAAAAGGAGTGCTAAGCACAAGGGAATACCTGGCCGAAAAGGTGAACAAAAGGGGAAAGATAAAGATAACACCTGAAGATATTATCTTCTTTAACGGTCTTGGCGACGCAATTGCAAGGGCATACAGTTCCATAAGGGTGGATGCAAGGATTATAATGCCGGAACCAACCTATTCCACCCATTTCATGGCGGAAGTTCTGCATGCTTCGTTTCCTCCGAATACATACAGACTTAACCCTTACAATAACTGGAAACCCGATATAAACGAACTTGAGAGAAAAGTAAAAAGCCATAACTCAATTGTCGGAATACTGGTAATCAATCCTGACAATCCGACAGGTTTCGTTTATTCGGAAGAGACATTAAAAGAGATAGTCAGAATAGCAAAAGAATACGACCTGTTTTTAATATTTGATGAAATATATCACAACATAACATACAACGGACATAAAACTGTTCAGCTATCTGATATTATAGGAGATGTTCCGGGAATAAGCATGAAGGGTATTTCCAAGGAATATCCGTGGCCGGGTGCCAGATGCGGCTGGATGGAAGTTTATAATATTGACAAAGATGAAAAATTCTGCAGATATGTCGACGCAATTCTGCAGCAGAAAATGTCCGAAGTCTGCTCCACCACATTCCCCCAAATGGCAATCCCCAAGCTTCTGGAGCACCCTGAATACGACAAATACCTGAAAGACAGGGTTAGACATTATGAAAAACTTTCAAACATTGCATACAATATCCTTAAAGACGTGCCTTATATAGTTACCAGCAGAACAAACGGTGCTTTTTACATGTCAATTGTATTTAATGAAGCCGTGTTGAACAACAAACAGACACTGCCCATAAATATACCGGAAATAAAAAGTTATGTAGAAAAACTCACCGGCGGCAATATCGAAATGGACAAACGATTCGCATATTATCTTCTTGCTTCTTCAGGTATATGTGTAGTACCGATGACATCATTTTTCACCTCTCTGCCCGGTTTCCGTATGACACTGCTTGAGAAAGATGTTGAAAGATTTGAATGGACGGTAAAACATTTAGCTGAAAATATTGTAAACTACATAGAATCCAGCAAATAGCAGCTATGATAAACAAATAGCCAAAAATCTTCGGCAGCTGTTAAATACAACCCCTGTTAAAATTTTTGGTAGTTGACAAGGCGTTCCCCATTCTCTATATTATCTGGCACTTTTCGATGGTATCGGCTGATATGTGATAAAATATTGCCGGAAAATTAACAACCGTTTTACGGTTGTTTCTATTTATCAATGAATGGAGATGTACAGGATAAATAATGCGTATTTACTTTGAAAAAATCCCCGAAGAAGGTTTGGAAATTAATTTTTCAGACAATTTTGAGACGAGTGAAAGCGTTTTTAATATCAACAGCTTCAACGGTACAATATATGCTGTTAATGAGAATTTTATATTAACAGGCAATCTAAATATCACCATCGAAGACAGCTGCGACAGGTGCCTTAAAAAATTTAAAGAAGATATAGATGAAAAAATACTCATAGAAATTGTCAAAGAAAGCAGCGCTGAGGCAGAAGCAGAAGAGATTGAACTTAAAGATGAAGATATGGGTCTGTATTTTGTAAGGGAAGACTACATAGATATGGAAGAAATCATTTCGCAGGAAGCGGTCTTGCTGAGACCTGTAAAAAGACTGTGCAGCCAAGATTGTAAAGGTCTCTGTCCGATCTGCGGAACCAATCTTAATGAGGAGACCTGCTCCTGTAAACAGGAAACAGATGACAGATGGGCGGATTTAAAAAAACTGCTGGAAAATAAAAACAGAAACGAGGTGTAAAAATGGGTGTACCTAAGGGTAAAACGTCAAAATCAAAAGTAGGCTCAAGAAGAAGCCATCACTCTGCAAAAACAAGACAAAGTGTAAAATGTGACAACTGCGGAGAGCTTAAGCTGCCGCACAATGTATGTCCTGCCTGCGGTTATTACGATAAAAAACAGGTAATCGAAGCAGAAGAACTTTAGACTGCTATGAGGATAGTTGTTGATGCAATGGGGGGCGATTTTGCTCCCCATGAAGTGGTAAAAGGCTCTCTTGAAGCCGCTCGACTTTACAATGCCGACATTATACTGGTCGGCGACAAACGTCTGGTTGAACAGGAGCTTCCCAAAGATTACAAACAGCAGTATAAAAATATCTTTGTCGTTCATGCGGACGAAACCATTTCAATGGAAGATATCCCGTCCAATGCAGTCAGAAGAAAAAAGCAATCTTCCGTTCATATCGGGCTGAAGATGGTTAAAAATGGTGAGGCATCAGCATTCTTCAGCGCAGGAAACACCGGTGCCATAATGGGAGCTTCAAAGCTGATTCTCAGAACTTTGGAAGGGGTTGACAGACCCGCAATCGGCGCTGTTCTGCCTACAGCCAAAAATCCTTCCATTCTTCTGGATGTAGGTGCAAATGTTGACTGCAAACCGCTGCACTATTTACAGTTCGCCATAATGGGCTCGGCTTATGCAAAGATAGTTATGAACGTAGAAAAACCCCAGGTGGGGCTGCTGAGTATCGGTGAAGAGGAGATGAAAGGCAATGAGCTTACAAAAACCGTTTTTCATCTTTTAAAAAGCTGCAGAGTCATTGACTTTAAAGGTAATGTTGAAGGCAAAGACATTTACAAGGGAACGGCAGATGTCATTGTTGCCGACGGATTTGCCGGTAACATCGCCCTTAAAGCCAGCGAGTCTGCAGCATGGTATATTTCAAAGCTTTTGAAAGAGGAATTGAAACGGACAGTAATATCAAGAATCGGAGCACTCATAGCAAAAAGGGCATTTACCAGAATAAAAAAACGCTCTGATTATACGGAATACGGGGGCGCTCCATTGCTTGGTGTGAACGGGGTTGTAATAATAGGTCACGGAAGCTCAAATTCCAATGCAATAAAAAACGGGATTAAAACCGCTTATGAACTGGCTTCCAAAAACGTAAACAGAGATATCCAGGAAAATATAAGTGAAGCTTACGAACTTTTAAAAGTTGACAAATCGGACTCATTTTGGAACAATATCAAAGAAAGAATACGCAAAATTAAACCCGAAGATTAACACCCCGCAAAAAAATAAGACATATAAAAAAAGGTGAATCATGAACAGTTATTCATGCATATCCGGTACGGGCTCTTTTTTCCCCGATAAAATTTTAACAAACGAAGACCTTGAAAAGATGGTGGATACATCAAGCGACTGGATAGTCACGCGTACGGGAATCCAGGAGCGGAGAATTGCCGAGAATGAAACATGCTGCGAAATGGCTGCAAAAGCAGCCAAAGAGGCATTAAAAAGCGCTAATATAAATGCCGCCGATATCGACGGCATAATTATGGCAACATTTACTCCTGATACGGTGATGCCGTCCGGAGCATGCAGACTTCAGCACATGCTCGGCATAAAGAAAGGATTTGCATTTGATGTGAGTGCAGCATGTACCGGCTTCATATATGCTGCAGGCGTGGCCGATTCATTAATCAAAAACCGCATGGCTGACAACATACTTGTTGTTGGGGCTGAAAAACTTTCATCTTTTGTGGATTGGAAAGACAGAAATACCTGCATACTTTTCGGCGACGGAGCAGGCGCGGTTGTAATGTCCAGGTCTGATAACCCCGGAATCAGAACAATAAATATGTATGCAAACGGAAAGCACGCTGATTTATTGAAATTGCCGGCACTCGGATCCAATTTTTTTTCACAAAGAGACAAACTCAATTTGGAATCAGAACTGATTAAAATGAAAGGCAATGAAGTTTTTAAAATTGCAGTCACGGCAATGGCGGAAGCTACCGCTACTGCAGTAAAAAAGAGCGGCTTCTCATCTGAAGATGTGGACTGGTTCATCCCTCATCAGGCAAATATCCGCATAATAGATGCAGCTGCAAAACGTATCGGTCTGAGCAGTGAAAGGGTTATCGTGACTTTAAATAAATTCGGCAACACCTCCGCTGCAACAATACCCACATCTTTGGACCTTGCAGTAAAAGACGGCAGAATCAAACAAGGGGACAATATCGTAAGTGCGGCTTTCGGCGGCGGCCTGACATGGGGCTCCATGTCTTTTACCCTTTAATTTCGGAGGTATAGGTTACTATGAGTACAGGTGTAATTTTTCCCGGTCAGGGATCCCAGTTTGTGGGAATGGGCAAAGATTTTTACATCAATTATAAATCTGCTAAAGATGTTTTTGAAAAAGCCGACTCGGCTCTGGGCCTTTCTTTAACCGATATCATTTTTACCGGTCCCGAGGAAACACTGACATTAACATACAATGCTCAACCTGCACTGCTTACAACCAGCTTGGCAATTTTTGAAATAATAAAAGAACAAATACATGATATAACTGGCTATGCCGGACATTCCCTCGGCGAATACACTGCCGTGGTTACTGCCGGTGGAATGACTTTCGAAGATGCTGTCAAAGCTGTTCATAACCGCGGTAAATTCATGCAGGAAGCCGTCCCTGTTGGAGCCGGAGGCATGCTGGCAGTCATGGGGGCAAAAAGAGAAGACATCCTGAGGATGTGCGGAGATATTTCCAAAGAAACCCAATCAGTGCTTGAACCTGCCAACTTCAATTCTCCGGCACAAACAGTCCTGGCCGGTAATATCCAGGCTGTTGAAAAGGCGCTTGAAAGGTACAGGGAGTACGGTATAAAAAGAGCGGTAAAGCTGCCCGTAAGCGCACCTTTCCATTGCAGCCTCATGAAACCTGCGGCGGAAAATATGCAAAACTATTTAAAAGATGTAACCATAAACGACTTAAACATTCCCGTTTACAGTAATGTCGATGCAAAAAAAGAAAAGAAAGCGGAAACCGTCCGTGAAAACTTTGTTAAACAGATTGCCAGCCCTGTTTTATGGGAAGATCTTGTCTTAAATATGGTTGCAGACGGAACGGAAAATTTTATTGAAGTGGGTGCAGGGAGTGTTCTTACAGGTTTAATGAAAAAAATAGACAGAAAAATAAACTGCGTAAATATATCCGGCATTGAAGATCTTGGCAAATTGGAGGATTTAAATGTTTAAAGACAAAGTTGTCCTTGTAACCGGCTCATCCAAAGGTATAGGAAAATCTTTAGCAGAAGATTTTGCGGCACACGGCGCCAGGGTATGCATAAATTATTCCTCCAGCAAAGAACAGGCTGACAAAGTTGCTGAATCTATCGCATCTTCGGGCGGAGTCTGCATGACCGCAGGAGCAGACATCTCAAAAGAAGATGATGTTAAAGAAATGTTCAAACAAATAGAAAATAATTTCGGCAAAGTGGATATTTTGATTAACAACGCCGGAATAACAAAAGACAATCTTTTCATCAGGATGAAAACTTCTGAATTTGATGATGTCATTGCCACTAATCTTAAAGGAGCGTTCTTATGCTCCAGGGCGGCTGCAAAGTCAATGATGAAAAAACGTTATGGCAAAATCATCAATATTAGCAGTGTCGTAGCCTATACAGGCAATGTAGGGCAGGCTAATTACGTATCAAGCAAAAGCGGACTGGTGGGGCTCACAAAATCACTGAGTTTGGAGCTGGCATCAAGAGGTATTCGCGTAAACGCAGTGGCACCCGGTTTTATAGAAACAGAAATGACTGAAAGCTTGACAGATGATGTAAAGCAGGATATGAAAAGCAAAATCCCGCTTGCAGAATTCGGAAAGCCGGAAGATATTAACGGTACAGTCAGATTCCTCGCTTCTTCGGATTCCGACTATATAACCGGTCAGGTTCTGCATGTAAACGGCGGAATGTATTTAGGATAAAAGCAATTATAGAGCTAATAAATCTAGGAGGACAAAATGGCTGATGTAGATGCAAAAGTAAAAGAGATTATTGCGGAACAGTTGAACATTGATGAAGAAGAGGTTAAACCGGAAGCTTCATTTATTGACGACCTCGGAGCTGATTCACTGGACACAGTGGAACTTATTATGGCATTTGAAGAGGAATTCGATTTAGAAATACCTGATGAAGAAGCAGAAAAAATCAAAACTGTTCAGGATGCTGTAGAGCATATCAAAAAACATGTACAGTAAGGAATAAAGGAAGAAGGAAAACCTTCTTCCATCCTTTTTTACGGAGGTTTTTGTGCAAAGAAGAGTAGTCATTACCGGAGCAGGCCTTGTAACGCCTGTTGGTATTGGGATAGAAGAAAACTGGAAAAATATAACTTCAGGCAAAAGCGGCATCGGTGAAATTACACATTTTGATACTTCCGATTTTCCTGTTAAAATAGCAGGTGAGGTAAAAAATTTTAATCCTGAAGATTTTGTTGACAAAAAGGACTGCCGAAAATTCGACAGATTTATAGTATTATCTTTGGCTGCCGCAGAACTGGCTGTTCAAACTTCCGGTTTAGATGTTAACCGTATTGACAGTGAACGTGCGGGAACAATTATCGGCTCCGGCATCGGCGGATTTAAAACTATTGAAGATACTCATGAAACCTTCAGAACAAAGGGACCTAAAAGAATCTCGCCTTTTTTTATACCTTCGGCAATTATAAATATGGCAAGCGGTATGACCTCAATAAAATATGGTCTGAAAGGCCCTAACAGCAGTGTTGTGACTGCATGCGCCACAGGTGCTCACGCCATTGGGGATGCCTATCAGATAATTAAGCGTAGCGATGCGGATATTATGTTTGCAGGCGGCTCTGAAAGTGCCATTACCCCACTTGCAGTGGGTGGATTTTCCAATATGAAGGCACTGTCCAGGAGAAATGACAACCCGACTGCGGCAAGCAGACCTTTTGACAGAGACAGAGACGGTTTTGTAATGGGTGAAGGCTCGGGTGTTATTATATTGGAGGAACTTGAACACGCTTTAAGCAGAGGTGCAAATATTTTGGCTGAAGTTGTCGGTTATGGACTGACCAGCGATGCCTATCACATAACAGCTCCGGATGAGAGTGGTGACGGAGCAAGGCGCTGTATATTAATGGCTCTGAAAAACGCAGGAATATCTCCGGAAGATATAGACTATATAAATGCTCACGGTACTGCCACCCCCTATAACGATGTAATCGAAACCAGAGCTATAAAAAATGCTTTCGGAGAACATGCAAAAAAGCTTCTAATCAGCTCCACCAAATCAATGACCGGCCACCTTTTGGGCGCTGCGGGGAGTGTCGAGGCTATCTATTCAGCTTTGGCCTTGAAAAACGGTGTACTTCCTCCCACTGCAAATCTGGAAAATCCGGATGAAAAATGCGACCTTGAATATATCCCCCAAAAGGCCGTGAATAAAGACATAAAGTATGCACTATCAAATTCACTTGGTTTCGGCGGAACCAATGCTACACTTATTCTCAAAAAATATTAACAATGAGTACGCTTAGTAAACTACAGGATAAAATCAATTACAATTTTTCAAACAGTGGTCTTTTGTTTGAAGCTGTAACTCACAGATCTTATTCAAATGAGCAGAACCTGAACAGAAATTACGAGCGTTTGGAGTTCCTGGGTGATGCCGTATTACAGTTAATCGTCTCCGAATACCTGTTAAAAGAGTATAAAACTTTTGATGAAGGCATTCTTTCTATGTACCGGGGTTATTTTGTCAGCGAGGATTTTCTCTCCAAAATTGCCGCTGCATTGAATTTGGGCAGCTACGTAAAACTTGGCAAAGGCGAAGCCCAAAGCGGAGGACAGGAGAAACCTTCACTCCTGTGTGATATTTTTGAATCTCTGGTTGCGGCTATTTATCTGGACGGAGGGTACGAACAGGCAAAAAAAGTTGTACTGGAGCTTATGGTAAACAAAATAGACGATACCATAAGCAACAGATCTTTTGTGGATAATAAAACGGAACTGCAGAAGCTGACACAAAAGAAGTTCGAGTGCCTGCCTGAATATGAAGTGATAAGTGAAGAAGGCCCGGAACATGACAAAGTCTTCACCATTGCCGTTGCTGCAGAGGGTGCAATTCTCGGATACGGAAAGGGAAAAAGCAAAAAAAGAGCCGAACAGAACGCCGCCGGTGCAGCCTTAAAAAAACTTGTTAATGAGTAAGATTTGCCCTGTATTCATCCCATTTGCAGGATGTACTAACAGATGCCTTTATTGTGATCAAAACAGTTTAACCGGGTTCAGTCAATCAGAGATTACTCACTCCGTAGTTTCTCAAATAAAAACCGTTACTTCTTCAGGCAGTTTTAATAAAATTGCCTTTTTCGGCGGAAGCTTTACCTGTCTCCGGGAAGAATTACGGCAAACGATGTACAGAATAAGCCGGGAATACGGATTTGACGAAATAAGGGTATCAACCCGCCCTGACTGTATAAACAAAGATATTATTGATGAATTAAAGGCAAACTGCGTTACAGAAGTGGAGCTGGGTATCCAGACATTGAATGATAAAGCACTCTCTGAAAATTTAAGACCATATGATGCAAACAAGGCTCTCAAATCTTTAAGGATGTCTTGTGAAAACTTTTACACAGTAGCCCAGGTGATGCCCGGAATGTACAGCGATTCAGCAGATGAATTTTTAGAAGGATTTGAAGTTTTGCTTTCACTTAAACCCCGCGGCTTTAGACTCTATCCCACCGTTATCTTTAAAAACACACCTCTGGAAAAATATTACAAAGTCGGTGAATACACTCCTCTGACACTCAGTGAAGCGTTACAGATTTGTCTGTACTGTACTGCAGCGTGCATAACCAACGGAACCGAAATACTGAGAATCGGTATACCCACTGAAAACCTTGACTATTCGGATATCGCAGCAGGCCCTTTTCATCCGGCTTTCGGAGATCTTATAATAACCCTTGCTCTTATGCTCTATTTTAGTGAAAGCGGCAACAACCTCGTCTCATCAAAAGACAGCAGCAGGGCGGCAGGATATAAATCTCTTGTGAAAAAACTTTCATTGTATAAAATAGCTGATGGAAACAATCTGTTTGATATGCACCAGGTTTATAAATTCATCCGGGAGCAATTCATTGAGGGTAACTTCAGGCTTTTTAAAGGGCAGACAAGTCACTTTGCCGAAATCCTCCAGGATAAGGCCAACCACCGATAAAATAAGATTAGCCTTGTTTTCTATAATTCAGGACAAAATCCAGTCTGCTTTTGTTCTGGATTTGTTTGCCGGTTCCGGAATATTCGGTGTGGAAGCGTTAAGCAGGGGTGCAGGATGGGTTGACTTTGTGGACATAAATGTTTCATCAGTCAAAAAAAACACTTCAGATATCGATATAAAAAACTTCAGAATTATAAAGAAAGATTTCAGAAGATTCCTTAAAAGCTGCGAAAAAAGAAAGTATAATATTGTTTTTATAGACCCCCCCTATGGTTTTTACTCCCCCAGAGAAATCCTGACGTTAATAAAAAATAACGAAATACTTGAAAAAAATGGCATTCTGATTTATGAAGAACATATAAACAACGATATTGATTACTCCGGGACAGGTATGAAATTAACGGATGAGCGAAGATATGGAGACACGATGATTCGTATATTCAGAGGAGAACAATGACCGCTATCTACCCGGGTACTTTTGATCCTCTAACCAACGGTCATCTCGATATTATTGAGCGCGGCGCAAAAATGTTTAACCATCTTCTTGTGGCAATAGCAGAAAATCCCGGTAAAAATCCACTTTTCACTCTTGACGAGCGCGTTGATTCCACCATAAGTGCTACAAAACACCTGCCTAATGTAAACGTTGAGCCGTTCAGCTGTCTGCTCTCCAACTTCATGCAGAAGAAAAAAATAAACGTCCTTTTAAGGGGGTTAAGAGCTGTCTCTGATTTTGAGTACGAACTTCAGCTTGCCCTGATGAACAGACAGCTCAACGAAGAATGCGAAACGGTTTTCCTCATGCCCAATATGAGTTATATCTTCCTGAGCTCAAGCATGATTCGCGAGATAGCAAGATTGGGAGGCGACGTTAAAAAATTCGTTCCTGATTCTGTCGAAAGGCTCATTGCAGAAAAATTTAATTGATTTTTATTTGAAATATTTATATCTATGCTATAATTGTTGTGAATATACAACAATTTTTTATTTAAATATAACAAAATTACGACAAGAGGGCGGACATGCCAACCAGAATTTTAGCTATCGATGATAGCGAAACTATGCACAGACTTTTTAAAATGATATTTGATGATGATGAATACGACCTGATACTCTCCGACAACGGAGAAGAGGGCCTGGAATTTGTCAAAAATTACAAACCTGACATTATACTTCTGGACTTTATCATGCCTAAAGTCAATGGCTTTCAGTTTTGCAAAATAGTCAGAAACGAGCTGAACCTGGACATTCCTATTTTGCTAATAACTTCCAAAGCAGAAGATGTAGGAGAAAAATTTATCGCCAAATTTGCTAACATTGACTATATCCCCAAACCCTTTCAGCCTGATGAAATAGTGGAGAAAATGGAAGAAATGCTCGGTGCAAAAGAAGAGCAGGCTGCAAATATCCCGGAGGAGGAAACAAAGACTCCTGAGGAACCTCTTGTTTCGGAAACACCGGCAGAGGTCAAAAGTGTACCGGAAGAAAGTGCCGAAACAGAATCCGAATCCTCCGTTTTAGAAGAGGAGGCAACTGGTTTGGAGTCGAAAATTATCAAGTCAGTCCAGCCTCATTTGAGAAAAATAATTCAAAAAATGATTCAGTTAGAGACAGGATATCAGGAAGCGGAAATAAAGGGGGAATCCCCGGAACTGGACGATTTAACAAACATTATGAAAAGTGGAGCGGGAGTGCTGAATATCTTTAATTTCGAAAAAACATTCAGCTTCAGCTTCAATGAGGGAAAATTATTTTTTGCTAAAAGCAGCAAGTTTGGGGTTGAGCAGATATCTGAAATCTTCCAGCATGTTACCGGTGTGTCGCTTTTCAAAACCGATACATTTGCTGAAATATACGATCAGCTTAAAGCAATGGATATAAGCGATGCTCAAATACAGAGTACTTTTGAATACTATACCTACAACATGATCAACACTGCCCTCAACCTGGAAGAGTCAAGGTATTTTGTGGACGAAAACATTGATAGTAGAGACATAGTGGACAGTGTTTGCATAAGCATGGATAATCTCAAATCCGGCTTTAGTGATTATTTGGAGGAAAAGGCTGAAATTAACAAAATCGTTTATGATGACAACCTTATTCCTCAGGCAGCTGGGCAAACGGAGGGCAACTTCAGCGAACTTGAACGAAAAATTCTTTCTCTCTGCGATGGCAAAAGAAATGTAGGACAAATATTAAAGTTTTTTGGAAACAATACACAAATGGCCAAAAATTCACTTGGCACGTTAATATTGACAGGTTTTATAAAAATATAAGGGGTGTGTAAAATGTTAAAAGTATTATTAGCGGATGACAGTTCAACAGAGCGCGAAATGATGTCAAGTGCTCTGAAAAGCGCCGGTTTTGATGTTACCGAAGTAGAGGACGGGGATGCTGCTTTGGATGCAATTAAAAAGGATAGGTTTGACTGCATAATTCTGGACATAATTATGCCCGGTAAAAACGGATACCAGGTATGCAGACAGGTTAAGAAAGACGAAAGTATGAAAGATATTCCGGTTGTCATTGTTACATCCAAAGGTCAGGATAGTGATAAATTCTGGGGGAAAAAGCAGGGGGCAGACGAATATTTGGTCAAACCCTTTGAAATGGATGAAATGGTAAAAACTGTTAAGGATCTGCTAAATTGCTAAAGGATCAACTTCTTAAAAAAGTAAAAGGAGAAATAGAAGATCCTGAAGAGCGGGTTGTTGCCAGATATCTGTTATGTAGACTGAGTGACTATTCGTTTTTGATTGACGTTAACGAAATCAAGGAAATTATTGACCTGGACAAAACAATTGAAAATGTCCCCGGTACCGGGGACCATGTACTGGGTGTGGTAAACCTGAGAAGCGAAATAGTACCTATAATCGACATAAGAGTGGAGTTCGGAATTGACACTGTAAGAAGAACAGGTTTAAGCAGATATGTTATTACGGAAACTGAGAATGAATATATAGGCCTTTTGGCTGATGAAGCAGCTCGCATGATAAACGTCAGGGAACAGGATTATGCCGATAAAGAGGCAGAAGGTCTTTTTTCCGGTTTTATTAATATAGATGATGAATTATACGGTATATTGGATATAAATAAAGTATTTATTAATTTCAGAACGAGCTAACAAGGAGAACCCTATGGCAGAAAAATCCACTAAAAAAACCCTTGAATTAAAAATTCTGGTTGTATTTATCCTGGTTATTTTTATTGCAGCCACCCTTTCAGCGGTGATTGTTTATAACCAGTCAAAAACAAGCATCATTAACAACATCTATGACGATATCACCACCCGGATCGGCAACTTTGGTGATGCCCTTCATGAGCACGATGAAAGTGTTGAGAGAAGGCTCAACACAATTTCACTTGTTCCTTTTTTAGGAGAAGAGGCCGCCGGAGAAGGGGATATGACCCAAAGCTCCCGCTTTGTCGAAGAACTTGTTGCTGAATCCGAGGTTATTGAAGGTGCAGCCGTTCTTGATGAGGACGGCAACATATTGACGGGTTATAAAAAATTTACCGAGCAGATGCCTAACTTCAAAATGGTTATTATGCCCTTTGAAACCCTTGAGCCAGGTGAAATATTTTTTGAACCCTATCTAACACAGAATCTGCCTTATGTTGTCTACTACACGCCTTTAACGTATAACGGAGAAAAGGTTGGTAATATTGCAATCCTGGCAAGCGGAAATTATCTGCTTTCATACGCCAACAGAGAATTCACAAAACACAAGTTTCACGAGCCGGTCAGGGAGGACTGCTCCAACTGCCATGAAGGTGAAAGCAGCCTTGAAAACCGCGGGTTCACAGTAGTTTACGACATCGACGGCAACCTTTTGATGTCACCTATGGCAAACAATTCGGAAATCATACCTTCAGAAACCAATAATCTTGACAAGCTTTACAGTAAAATCAGTGAAAAACTGCCGGAAAATAAAGCTCTTGAAAGGGAAATCAATTATAATGGAAATGTCTATCTCGCGTCTTTTAAAACCGTTTATTACAGAAATTTCGGAATGGTAGTGGGATTTTTGAAAAACAAACAATATATGTTCCAGAATCTTCATCAGGCGCGTGCATATTCAATCGGCGCAACCGCTTTGATCGCTCTGATTTTAACCATTATTGCATATATCGGTTTTCGTAAACTGTTTTCTCCTGTTTTTGCTCTCTCCGGAGCTATGCAGCAGGTCAGAGACGGCAATTATGAAGTGAGGGTGCAAACAGGAGCCGAAAGAAAGGACCAGCTGGGAGGACTTGTCCATGGTTTCAACGAAATGCTTGACAGAACGACCGAATATATACAGACAGAAGAAGACAGGCAGAGAGTCCAGAGGCAGATTGTCGGACTGATGGATACAGTTTCGGATGCGGCCGAGGGTGACTTAACAGTAGAGGCTGAAGTTACTGCGGATGAACTCGGTTCTGTTGCGGATGCCTTTAATATGATGACCGGTAGCATGAAAGAACTCATTGAGGACATTAAAAATGCCGGTGATTCGATTGTCGATGCTACTGAGGAACTTCTGCAGTCGGCGGAAAAGACCAGTGAGGGTGCAACAACTCAGATTAATGAACTTGAGTCCATTGATGAAAAGATGCAGCTATTCAGAGCACTGAGTAAAGAAATTGCCGACAAAGCTCAGGATACCGTTAATGTCACAGAAAATGCAGCAAATATGGCCAGAGAAGGTAAGTCGGTTATTGATGAAACGATTGAGTCCATGTTCAGCGTTAGAAGATACTCACAGCTGGCCAGTAAAAAGGTGAAAACTCTCGGGGAAAGATCAATGGAAATCGGTGAAATCACCGATGTGATTAGCGATATTTCAAACCAGACAAACCTTTTGGCTCTTAACGCAGCCATTGAGGCGGCAAGAGCTGGAGAATACGGACACGGTTTTGCTGTTGTTGCCGATGAAATCAGAAAACTCGCCGAAAGAAGTAATACAGCTACAAAAGAGATTGCCGATCTGATTAAAGGGATACAGACTGAAACAGCCGACACGGTTAAGCTCGTTGAAGAAAGTACAGTAAATGTTGAAAAGAGTTCGGATATGGCTGAAAATACCGGGGAGTCCCTGAAAACAATTAATGAATCTTTGGATAATGCCAAAAACTCAATCAACAGCATCTATACAGATATTGAAAAACAGTACAATGAAGCTGAAGAAGTTGCCGCAGGGATAGAAAAAGTCAGAGAAATTTCCGAAACAACAGCTGAAGACGTTAAAAAGACCAATATGACAGTCTCGACACTGTCTCAGCTTGCGGATATGTTCAAAGAGGCTGTTAATAAATTTAAAGTGTAATTATGGCGAAAATAAATAAAAAAGAACTGGTAGACTTCTTTCTGATGGAGAGTGCTGAGCACTTTGAGGCCATACAAAATGGCCTCCTCGTACTCGAACGGGATCCGGGGAACTGGTCTGTAATCGATGAACTTTTCAGAAGTGCCCATACGATAAAGGGCTCGGCAGCAATGGTTGGCTTCAAGAACGTTGCTCATATTGCACACTCATTGGAAGATACCCTGGATCAGTTAAGAAAGGGAAACATTACTCCGGAGGAAAAACTTGTAACTTTTCTCCTGGATTTTGTTGAAAAATTTAATGGTCTTATTAACAAAAACAAAAGGGATCTCAACGAACAGGAAACGGAAGATTTTGAAAAAATACTGGAAGAAAACATAACGTCCGAACAAAAACAGCAAGAGTCTAAGGAACAAACAGATGAAAGTTCGGCCGGGGAAGAGGCGTACGAAACCTCAGAACAAACCGAGCTGGCAGAGGAAAAAACCCAAAGGGTGGAATCGGCAACCAGAAAAGCGATACTCGAAAATGCTGATGAAAAGTACAACAAAACCTTAGACACCTCATACTCCGATGAATTTATTCGGATTCGCCTGGAGAGACTGGATAACCTGCTGAATCTTGTCGGAGAACTGATTACCAACAAAAACAGACAGACAGACAGGGTGCATGCTCTTAAGAATCTCGGTGTAGACCTTGAGTATACCAAAAACAGGCTTATGAATATCATCAAAGAGTTTGAGGAAAAATATGCATACTCTATGGAAAATCTCCGGGAAATGCCTGTTGAAGACTCAACATTTGCCGATTTCAGTGAAACAGAGTTTGACAGATATGATGACTTTAACATTTTTTCCAGAAGACTTGCTGAAATCGGTAATGATATTGTAACAATCATCAACGATATTCTCACTAATTTCACTTACTTTACGGAGGAAACAGATTATATCGGAAAAATTACGGATTCTCTCCAGAGAAATCTTACAGATATCAGAATGGTCCCCGTGGACAGGCTTTTTAATATAGCACTCAGAACGGTAAGAACAGCTTCAATCTCTGAAAACAAGCTGGTGAATATTAACTTATCAGGTGAAAGTATTGAGCTTGACAAATCCCTAATTGACGCACTAAATGAGGTAATTATCCATATTATCCGCAATGCTGTATCCCACGGTATTGAAGACAGGAAAACAAGGAAAAAATACGGAAAAAACGAAGAAGGCATCATTAACCTGAGTGCAAGCAGAGAAAGTAACATAATTGTCTTTGAAATATCAGACGACGGTGAAGGTATAGACCCGGCGAAGCTGAAAGACAAAGCTGTTGAATTGGGGATTCTGGCCAGATATGATGCAGATAATATGAGAGCCGATAAAGTAATGGATTTAATATTCCACCCCGGCTTCTCCACAAAAGCAGGTGCCGGTGATGTATCAGGCAGAGGTGTGGGGCTTGATGCCGTAAAGAAGAAAATTGAATCCCTGGGCGGTTCGATCTATGTAAACAGTGAAAAAGGTAAAGGCACCACATTTATACTAAACGTCCCTATTACACTTTTAATAGCGGATTATCTTGTTCTGAGGGAAAATAAACAGTTGTTTTCAATCCCTATCATAGGTGTTCATGAAACGTTTGAGATTCATCCGGATGAAATCAGGAAAATAGGAAACCACTTTTTCTATGAAGTACGCGGTGACATCTATGAAATTCATGATCTGGGGACACTTATTAAGCAGACATCGCAGGCAAGTTTCAAAGAGGGAAACATCGGAATACTTGTGGACGGCCCCCGAAAAAGTTATGTATTAACCGTTGATGAGCTCATTGGCAGGGAAACCGCCGTTACGAAAAAAATGGGCAGATTTCTCAGCGGCCTGTCTTACTTTGCAGGGGCAAATATAGGTCCCCAGGGTGAAGTAAGATTTATCATCGATACAATAAAACTTATGGAAGCAAAAAGCGGTACCATTACCTATAAAAGGGACACAGGATCTGAGAAAAAAACAAAAGGAATCAATTATATCTCCAACAGCATCCTCGTTGTTGATGACTCAATCAGTGTTAGAAAATATCTGAAGAAGCTGCTTTCTGACGAATACTATGTTGACGAAGCCGTGGACGGTGTGGATGCGCTGAGAAAGCTCGAAACCAAACGTTACGATTTGGTAATTACAGATTTAGAAATGCCTTCTATGAACGGTTATGAGCTTATAGAGCATATAAGGACAATTAAGGGGGATAACCTGACACATATTTTCGTATTAACATCACGGGCAACAGAAAAACACAGGATGAAAGCAATGGAGCTCGGTGCTAATGAGTTTATAATAAAACCTATACGCGAACAATCCATTATGAATAAAGTCAAGGGAGTAATGATTGAAAGGGCTAACGTTTAGAGACAAAGATTATAAATTTCTTGTTGATATAAAAAATGTTTTGCACATATCCCGTTATAAGGAAATAAAGGGCGAACTTGATGATTTCAGGGTAGTTAATTTTGGTTCGCTTTTCTTTGATGAAAAAACGGAAAATGGTGATATAATCTTTGTAGAGCATGAAGAGAATATTGTTGCCCTGCATGTGGAAAAGGTCGAATCAATTGAAAATGCTGATAAAATAATTCCTTTTGAAAAAGAATTATTTATGGTAAAACCCATATTAGGAGCTGTAAAATCTGAGAACAATGAAACCTGCTATTTGATAGATGTAGAAAAAATTATAGGGGTTGACCATGAACAGCAAAATATTACTAATTGACGACAGCATAACGATCCACAGGGTTATCGATCTTTCCATAGACAGTACACAGTTCGAAGTGAGCAAGGTTTTTTCAGCTGAAGATGCAGAAAGCAAGCTGAGAGACTTTCACCCCGATATAATTCTCCTTGACAATAAACTGGAAAATGTAAAAACATCAGACTTTATCGCTAAAATCAAAAATGCAACGCCTGAGGCTAAAATATTACTATTGGTGGGCGCTTTCGACAAGATTGGGGAAGCCGAAGTCGAGCGTTTAGGTGCTGACGGATTTCTTGTAAAGCCTTTTAACTCAAGCTCTCTTGAGGAAAAACTCAACGAATACGCCCAAGAGCCTTCCCAGCCAGAAGAGCAGGAAGAAAAGCCTGAAACCGAAGATAAAAAAGAATACTCTGATACTGAAACAGAGGAACAGAAAGAAGAACTCTCCGTTACTGCGGAATCATTTGCAAATTCCAGTACAGAGGAACAAAAAGAAGAGGAAGATTTAACCGAAACCTTCGATACAGAATTCGAGACAGGCCAACCGGAGGAAGAGTCCTTTTTGGAAACGGAAGATGAAAAAAAGGACATCTTCGAAGATATACAAACAGAAGAGCAAACGGAAGAGCCTAAGCCAGAGTTTGATAAAGAAGTAAAAGATGAATCCTTTGAGGATATCTTCGATGACCTGGAAAAAGAAGAAGAGCAGGAATCCAAAGAAGAAACATCTTCTATGGAAATAAATGAAGATGCCAAAGCAGAACAGCCGGATGAAGAACAGAAGGAAGAGTTCGGTGAAGGGCTGGGTGAGGAATCCTTTGAGGATATTTTCGATGATCTGGAAAATGAGGAAGCAGATCAGGAGCCCACAGAAGAGACATCTTCAATAGAAATGAGTGGAGAAATTGAAAAAGAAGAAGAATTAAGCTCAGCACTGGATGATATTGTTGAGGAAACCTCGGAAACCGAAGAGGAAGAGATTCAGGAGGAACCTTTATTACAGCCTGAAGAGTTATCACCGGAGGAAGAAACCTATGAACCGGAAAGCAGTCCAGAGCAAATAAAAGAAACGGCGGAATCAACCGAAAAGAGGTATGCTGACTTTAACAAAGAAGCATTTATTGATGCTTTGAAGAGTGTCATGGACGATTACAAAGGTGATTTGGATAAAGCAGTGATAAAAGATGCAGTAAAAGAGGCTCTTGGAGAAGATTTTCTAAAGGATGTGATAAAAGAGTCGTTAAGGGAAAATCTTGAAAAGGTAATATGGGAGGTTGTTCCCGATCTATCTGAAAAGCTTATTCTGGAAGAGATTGAACGGTTGAAAAAAGGCGGGCAGGAAAATCAGTAATATGGATTATAAATCTTCCGGAGTGGATATTGACGCCGGAAACGATTTTGTAAATAAAATAAAACCTTTCGTAAAAAGCACTTTAAATGCAAATGTCCCCGGCAATATAGGTGGCTTTGCTGGATTTTACGATATAGCCGAAACAGTTGGTAAAATTAAAAATCCTTTGCTATGTTCCAGCACAGATGGAGTCGGAACAAAGCTGAAAGTTGCAATTGAAACGGGGAAGTTCGATACTGTCGGTATAGACCTTGTGGCGATGTGTGTTAATGATTTGATAGTACCGGGGGCCAAGCCCCTGTTTTTTTTGGACTATTTGGCCACCTCAAAGCTGAACATAGAAAATATGTCTGAAGTTGTTAAAGGTATCGCCGCAGGCTGCAGAGAGGCAGATGTAGCTCTTCTCGGCGGAGAAACGGCTGAAATGCCCGGCATGTACAGTGATAAAGATTTTGATCTTGCAGGCTTTGCTGTGGGAATTGTGGATAAAGAAAAAATTATTGACGGATCAGGTATAAAAGAATCAGATATAGTCTTCGGACTGCCTTCAACCGGATTCCACAGCAACGGCTTTTCCCTTTTAAGAAAATTGCTAAAAGAGTCAGGATATACATTTGAGGATGAATTTGTAAAGGGAACAAGTGTCGGTGAAATGCTCCTTGAACCCACTAAAATATATGTAAAAGATGTGATGGAAATGTTAAATTCCGGAATAAATATCAAAGGAATGGCCCATATAACCGGCGGCGGATTCTACGAAAACATCCCGAGAATTCTTCCACCGGGAACAGGGGCCGACATATACAGAGATAAAATACCTCAGATGCAGTGTTATGAATTTATCAAAAATCTATACAGCGGTGAAGAGAGAGAGCTGTACAGGGTTTTTAATATGGGTATAGGCATGGTTATGGTAGTTGATTATGCTGATTATGAGAGTTTCAAACAATTTCTGAAAAAGAATCTAATAAGCGCATATGAAATAGGAAGAATCACGGCTAACAAAGAAGTCCGGATCAGCGGAGTGGACTTTTGAAAAATATTGCAGTTCTTTTGAGCGGCCGGGGCAGCAATTTCAAGGCTATATACAGCTCAATTGAAGCCGGTTATATAACAGATGCAAGGATAACGACCGTTGTCAGTAATAAAGCTGAGGCCCCCGGTTTGCAGTTTGCCAAAGACAGGGGTTTAAACTCTTATTTTGTAAATCCTTCAGAATATGGCAGTAGAACGGCCTATGATACAGAAATTATCGATATCCTGAAATCCAGGAAAACAGATCTGGTATGCCTGGCCGGTTACATGAAGCTCCTTTCGGCAAAATTTGTAGATACATTTAAAAACAGGATTATGAATATCCACCCTTCCCTTTTGCCCTCTTTCCCCGGACTAAACGCACAAAAACAGGCATTGGACTACGGGGTTAAGATTTCCGGCTGCACTGTTCATTTTGTGGACAAAGAATTGGATCACGGCCCCATAATTCTCCAAAAAGCTGTTGAAATAAAGAAAAACGATACCGTAAACGATCTCTCGGAAAGAATTTTGAAAGAAGAGCATAAAATTTATCCGGAAGCAGTCCGGCTCTTTGTTGAAAACCGACTGACTTTACATAACAGAAAAGTCAGTATCGACTACAGTTGACATTCAGCCCATTATTTTCTAACTTAAATATACTCCCGAAACAAAAAAGAATGAATGCCATAAAATTATGATGAGGCTTAAAATGGGAAAAATATACAGTTTGTCTGTAAGCAGCGAAAAAGGTGTAAGAAAAGAAAATGTTGATTCTGTGGAAATACTAAAAAATCATGGGATACAGGGTGATGTACATGCCGGAGGGTGGCACAGACAGGTCAGTTTTCTGGCGGTTGAAAGTATAGAAAAAATGAAAAACCTCGGCCTTGACGTAAAAAGCGGCGATTTTGCTGAAAATATAACAACGGAAGGTATCGATTTATGCAAGCTGCCTGTTGGAAGCATATTGGAATCCGGAAAGGTAAGATTCGTCATCTCACAAAAAGGAAAAATCTGTCATAACAGATGCGCCATTTACTTTCAGGCCGGAGACTGCATTATGCCGAGAGAAGGTATATTTGCGGAAGTTTTGTCCTCAGGGACTCTACAGGTAAATGATCAAATATCCGTTTTGCCAAAAAAAGGCTTATCTGTGGGTATTATCACATTAAGCGACAAGGGTAGCAAAGGTGAACGCATTGATGAAACCGCGCCGGCACTTGAACATTTATTGAGGCAGAATTTTGAAACGTCTTTTATTCGCAAAACTCTGATAGCCGATGAAGAAAGTCAGTTGAAAAGCCATCTGGAAGACTTCTGCAACACACAGGAATTTGACCTTATATTAACAAACGGCTCCACCGGCCTTTCACCAAGAGACATAGCCCCGGAAGCCACTCTCGAAGTTATAGAAAAACGCCTGCCGGGCTTTGAAGAAGCCATGCGCATGGAAAGTTTTAAAAAAACCCCGCATGCTTTGATTTCAAGAGCTGTATGCGGATGCAGAAAAAATTCCCTTATAATTAATCTCCCCGGCAGCCCAAAAGGAGCTGTTGAAAATTTTAATGTATTAATCAGCACGATAGAACACGCAATATCCAAACTACAGGGGGATAAAACCGACTGTGCAGAATCGTAAAGGACTTTTTATTACAATTGACGGTATAGACGGATGCGGCAAATCCAGTCAAGCCCGGAAACTGGCTGCAGATTTGAAGGAAAAAGCTCTTAAAAAACCGGATAGTGATGAACAGAGAGAAATTATACTCACAAAAGAGCCCGGAGGTACAAAAGCCGGCAAAATATTCAGAGATTTACTTATATCGAGTGAATACGATCTGGACCCGATAACGGAGCTTTTGGTATATTGTGCAGACCGAAGAGAACACCAGGACAAAGTTGTAATACCTGAAACTGAGAGAGAAAATATTGTAATTTGTGACAGGTTTCTTATGTCCACATACGCTTACCAGATTTTCGGCAGAAGATTGGACGGCGGGATACTGGAATACTTAACCGCCCGTACAATTAACAGAATGCCTGATCTGAGTATTATAATTGATGTTGATATTGACACAGCCGTTGCAAGAGCCAGGAAAAGGCTGGAAAGGGATTTTCGTATGCACCAGGAGGGCAAGTTTGAGCAAATGCCCGTGGAATTTTTTGAGCGTGTGCGCGAAGGTTTCCTTTGGTATGCAGACAACCACAAAAATACAGTAACAATAGACGGAAACAGATCATTTAACGATGTAAGTAAAGATATTATGCGCCAGGTCTATAAAATACTTTAAAACTAAACAAAAGGTGCGGTTTTGATTACAGGACATTCGAGAGAAAAGGATATATTTACAAATATTATCAAAAACAAAAGTCTGCTCAACTCTTACATTTTCAGCGGTAAAAACGGAATAGGCAAGAAGCTTTTCGCTGAAGAACTCGCCCGCTCAGCACTATGTTTAGAGGAAAAAGCATTTGAAGACTGTGAATGCAGCTCGTGCACACTTGCCAGACAGGGAAATAATCCGGACATCAGAGTTGTAGACGATGATACGATAAAGATTGACCGGGTGCGCGATTTTGCTGCCGATGCACATATTTCTCCGTATTTCGGAAAATATAAGTTCTTTATCATAAACAATGCTCATCTTATGACACGCGATGCAGCCAACAGTTTTCTCAAAACACTTGAAGAACCTTCCCCTACAACTGTATTCATCCTTGTGACTCATAAAGAGGCATCATTACTGCCCACAATAAAATCAAGGTGTATAGAAGTAAAATTCGGCCGTCTTAAAAGTGAAGAATTAGCTTATATTTTGACCCAAAAGGGGTATGAAGCCGCAAAAGCAAACAGTATATCGCAGGTGGCGTCAGGTTCGGTGGAAACGGCTGTTTATCTGATGGAACAGAATGCAGAATCAATGGAGACTTTTCGGGATATGACCTTTGAAAATACACTAACTTCTCTGATGAAGCTTAAAAACAGAGATGAAATCAAAAACTATGTTTTTAACCTTTACATAAGTATACTGGAAAGCTATAAAACAACATATGACGATACTTTGCTCAACTTTATGAATGAGCTTTTACTGGTTATCAAACGACTGGAATACAATATTAACACTGAAATGGCAAAGATGTACCTATTAACTAAGGCAGAAGAGGTTTTAAGTGAAAAACGTTAAGGCAACAGGAGTGGCTTTTAAAAGAGCCGGAAAAATATATGATTTCCTCAGTAACAGTGTGGATCTGAAACGGGGCGATTTTGCTGTAATTGAAACAGAGAAAGGTGAGGATATAGCATCGGTTATCATACCCCCTCGTGAAATGAGCGTGGCCGATGAGCAGGGGATGAAAAAAATACTCAGAAAAGCTGCTGAGGAAGATTTAAACAGGCTGGAAGAGAACCGGAAAGAAGAACAGAAAACCTTTGAAATCTGCAAAGAGATGATAAACTCACACGGACTGCAGATGAAATTATTAAAATCTGAATATACACTGGATAGAACGAGGCTCACCTTTTACTTTACCGCTGAAGGGCGGATTGACTTCAGACAGCTGGTGAGAGATCTTGCCAGAGAATTTAAAACCCGTATTGAACTCAGACAGGTGGGAGTAAGGGATGCCACAAAAATCCTTGGAGGTTTCGGGATTTGTGGTAAAGAATTTTGCTGCTCTACTTTTCTTCGGAAATTTGACAATATTTCTATAAAAATGGCAAAAGATCAGAATCTTATCCTCAATCCGGGTAAAATTTCCGGAGTATGCGGCAGGCTTATGTGCTGCCTTATGTATGAAAAAGACTTGTATGAAGAGATTGAGGCCGAATCGGAAGATTTTGTTGAATTAACAGATATTGTAGATGAAGATACCGGAGGGAAAATATGAACCAAAAAACTTTTTACGTCAGTACACCCATCTATTATGTAAATGATGTTCCTCATATCGGTCACGCCTATACAACAGTAGCTGCAGATACAATCGCCAGGTACAAACGTCTGGCCGGTTATGATGTATTTTTTCTGACAGGAACGGATGAGCACGGTCAAAAGATTGAACATGCCGCATCGGATAAAAATCTTTCACCCAAGGAACTGGCAGATAATGTGGTAACACGGTTTAAAAATCTCTGGGAAAAACTGAATATATCCAACGATCACTTTATCAGAACCACCGAAGAATATCACCAGAAAACGGTACAGGCCGTTTTTACAAAAATGAAAGAAAACGGCGATATTTACCTTGGTGAATATGAAGGATGGTACTGTACCCCCTGTGAAACCTACTGGACAGAAACACAGCTGCTTGACGGAAACTGCTGTCCCTCCTGCCGCAGACCAACAACAAAGCTAAAGGAGCCAAGCTACTTCTTCAGAATGTCGAAATATCAGGACAAATTGCTGGAGCATATAGAAAAAAATCCCGATTTCATTAAACCGGTCTCAAGGCGTAATGAAATTATATCATTCATAAAAGAAGGTCTGAAGGATTTATCCGTCAGCCGGGTTTCATTCAAATGGGGTGTCCCAGTACCCGGAGATGAAAAACATGTTATCTACGTATGGATAGATGCACTGACAAACTATATTTCAGCTCTCGGATATCCTGACAGAAGTGAAATGTTTGATAAATACTGGCCCGGAGATTATCATATCGTTGGCAAAGATATCCTCCGTTTTCATACAGTTTACTGGCCGACTATGCTCTTAAGTATCGGGGTTGATCTTCCGAAAAGTGTGTTTGCCCACGGGTGGTGGACTGTAGAGGGTCAAAAGATGTCCAAATCACTTGGAAATGCAATAGACCCTTATTGGCTGGCCGATAAATTCGGAGTGGATCCAATCAGATATTTTCTCCTTAGAGAAGTACCGTTCGGTTTGGACGGCGACTTTTCATTTAAAGCCCTGATTCATAGGATAAACAGTGATTTGGCAAATGATTTGGGCAACCTGTTGAACAGAACACTGGGGATGGTAAACCGATATTTTGGCGGTATAATACCGGAATATACGGATCCCGAAAGCTTGGATGAAGAACTGGCGGATACAATAAAAGAAACTTTTGAAAAGATTGATGCACAGATTTCGGAGCTGGCTTTCAACAAGGCACTTTCAAGTATCTGGGAGCTGGTAGGATTTCTCAACAGATATGTGGACACAACCACTCCGTGGTTTCTGGCAAAAGATGAAGACAAAAAGGGGCGTTTAGGCTCAGTCCTTTATTGTGTGCTGGACGGCCTCAGAGCTCTTTCTCTCATGCTGTATCCGTTTATACCGGAAACATCCGTTAACATGAGAAAGCAGCTTAATACGGAGAAAGACATCTACAAAACCGACTTTGAAGAGCTTAAGAAAGCAAGAACTCTTGAATCGGGCATAAAATTAGGAGAAATAAAACAGTTGTACCCGAGACTGGATGAGAAAGAAATACTGGCAGATGTGAAAAACCTTCAGGATAAGGAGAAAGAGGAGCAGAAAACTGAAGAGCTGATTGACTTTGAAACGTTTTCCAAAATGAAAATCAAAGTCGGTCAGATATACGCCGCTGAAAAAATCAAAAAATCAGACAAACTTTTAAAACTTCAGGTGGATCTTGGCAGTGAAAACAGGCAGATCGTTGCAGGTATTGCCAAAACATACGCACCTGAAAATCTGATCGGCAAAAAAGTTGCTGTTGTGGCAAATCTGAAGCCTGCCAAATTAATGGGAGTCGATTCAGAGGGCATGGTTCTGGCTGCTTCGGGTGATGACAGGCATTTTCTGATTGAGATTGATGAAAATGTAAAAGCCGGCAGTCCTGTTAAATAAAGGGCACAATGTTTATTAAAAAAAGAAGCGGCGATGAGCTAAGTTCTTTTCTGAGCATTGTAAAAAAATGTGCAGAAGAAGGTGTATTTTTAACAGATACACATGCACACCTGCATTTCCCTGAGCTGGTCACAGACATAGAACATCACCTTACTGAGGCTGCAAACGTAGGTGTAGAACGTTTTATAACCATAGGAATCAATAAAAAGGATTCATCAAAAGCTGTAAAATTAGCTGATAAATATGAAAATATTTTTGCTTCTGCGGGTATACACCCCCACGATGCATCCGAATTCAATCACTCAGACATCGATTTCTTTATAAACACATTCAAACAAGAAAAGGTGGTGGCTGTTGGGGAGATTGGGCTGGACTATTTCAGAAATCATTCTCCGAAAGATATCCAAAAGGACGTTTTTGCAATTTTTCTGGACATATCCGTTTCAGAAAAACTGCCGTTTATAATACACAACAGAGAAGCCACAAAGGATTTGATTGATGTTGCAAATCCGATAGTCGGCAGGAAAAACCACGGCGGGATTGTTCACTGCTTCAACGGAGATAAAGACCTTATGAAATGGGCTCTGGATGCCGGTCTTTTTATATCTTTTGCAGGCAATTTAACTTATAAAAAAGCCGATGAATTGAGAGAGGCTCTAAAATATATACCCCTGGACAGACTTCTCGTGGAAACTGACTGCCCATATCTTTCTCCAATGCCTTTCAGGGGGAAGCAGAATGTTCCGGCAAATGTTATCTTTACAGCATACACAGTGTGTAAAGTAAAAGATATCGACTACAGAAACCTGCTGCTCACTTTGGAAAATAATATAAAAAAACTTTATACATTATAGCCCATGCCCTACATATTGATTATTGAAGACGACAAAATAACCGCTGAAGGTATAAGCTCTATCCTCGGTAACGAGGGTCATGAGGTGGATATTGCCCAAAACGGCAAAATTGCATTTGATAGACTAAAGAATAAGAGTTATAATATTATTATAACAGATTTGATGATGCCGGAAATGGACGGTATGCAGTTTATAAACAGATTAAGAATGACTGATAATGAAACACCGGTAATTGTAGTCACTGCATACGGAAATATAGAAAATATGCTTGCAGCTTTTGAGCTGGGAGCTGTTGAGATTATGGAAAAACCGTTTGATATAGATGAGCTCATTCATTTAGTTAACGAATTAACAAAATAAGTCATAACAGAATGAAGGGAGGACAGTATGGGGTTTATAAAAAAAATTCTTTTTCCAACAGATTTTTCATCAACATCAGAATGTGCAATGAAGTACGCCCTGGAGTTTGCAAAGCGTTTTGATGCAGAATTGGAAATTCTGCATGTGCTTTTTGATGAATCCCAGGTTGTAGCTTTCTATTTGCCGCAGGTAACCTTCCAGAACCTCGATAAAGAGTTGGAAGAAGCAGCCAGAAAGCAGTTTGACGAATTTATAAACAAGTTTCCTGAACTTTCGGAAACCAAGCATACTACAAAAATTTTAAAAGGAACTCCTTTTCTGGAGATCATTAACGAAGCCAGAGACACAGACGCCGATGTTATCATTATCGGGACTCACGGCAGAACAGGTCTTGAGCATGTACTTTTCGGTTCAACAGCAGAAAAAGTTGTCCGTAAAGCTCCATGCCCGGTATTTACGGTAAGACATAAAGATCAGCAGTTCAGGATGCCTTGATATATTATGAGAGAGACAAAAACTTTGAGGAGAAACTATGGATTTTATAAATAGAATTCTTTTCCCGACAGACTTTTCAGAGACTTCTGAATATGCCATGAATTATGCTGTCAACTTTGCAGAGGCATTTGATGCAGAACTGGAAATAGTGCATATTCTTTTCGATGATTCCGCACTTGTCTCCTCCCATATGCTTCACGGCGCTTTCAGAAATCTGAGCACCGACCTTGAAAAAGGGGCGAAAGAACAGCTTCAGAGTTTTCTTGATAAGTATCCCAAACTTTCGGAAATAAATTTTTTTTCAAAGCTGCTAAAAGGTGCTCCCTTTCTGGAAATCATAAATGAGGCCAGAAACTTTGAGGCTGATATGATTGTTATCGGAACCCACGGCAGAACAGGCATAGAACATGTATTGTTTGGATCAACAGCAGAAAACGTTGTCCGTAAAGCTCCGTGCCCCGTTTTCACCGTAAGGCTTGAGGATAAAAAGTTTATTATGCCGTAAATTTATTTGTTTGAAAAGATCTCCCGTAGAGCCGAATAAATATCTGAAAATTTACAGCTTAAATGATACTCCGTATTTTTATCAAATGGAAAAAATCAATCCGATTTTTCAATAATCAGCCGGTCCCCACTTAAAGTGGCCTTTTTTCCCCTCAGGAATACTTCACTTCCGTTTAATCCTGTGTAAAGACTTTTATCAGTGATACAGGCATATTCAAAAAGCAGAGAAAACAACGGGGCATAGTCGCAAATTATCCAGTCTGTATCTTTTAACTTCGGAATGTCTGCAATTGAAATTCTGCTAAACACTGCAAGTCCTCCGCTATCAGAAATATCCTCTCCATTATAAACAAAAGTTTTTTCCTTAACCGGATTAAGTGTACGGCAGGAAACTTCAATATTATTATTATATTTGGAAATTAAACCGTTAAAAATATCGGGAATTCTGTTGATATCTTTTTCATAGATAAGATTAGGGCAGAACTGAGCTTTGTAACGCTCATGCTGTACACGTTTGAAGTACAGGGAAAAAGGTATGTTGCCGTAGTAGTCGCCTTTCTTTATATTTTTTATTTCATTTAACTCCAGCCAATACAGCTGATCCGGTTTTGCTATCTGCCTTTTGTCCACAAGCTCGTTACCGGCTACACGAAGAACATTATCAACAGCTTTGAAATAATCTATAGCTGTCATTATAAGTTCGTCCCGTTTATCAAGAAACCTATGAGCAGCTTTAATACTTTGACTTAGATTTTCACCATGAAAAGCCTTTTTTAAGAAACCCATCCCAGCAGTCAATTCCTCTATTGACTTCTTTCCATAAGCAATTCCTTGAGGAAATTCTGCATATGGAGCAAAAGCATCAAGATATTTCGGAATACTTCTGCCGCTTAATTTTTCAAACAGGTTCGAATTTCTGGTTTTATAAATTAATTCCGCAGCCCGCTGTATATTTTTCACCCGTTTCAGAATCTTGATAAAAATGCTGCTCAACCTGAAAAATATCATCTGACCGAGCATGGCAAAAAGAGCCAAGTGCTCACAGAGAGTGCCGTTATACAGGTTTTCAAAACTCACTGACTGGATACTGTCCCTAAGCTCCCGGCTGTAAGTCTCTATCTCGTCTATTTTTATATCCAGCAAATCCAGATTGAGATTCTTGAATTTATTTTTGGGGTTTTTCATATAAAGAGATGGAGCAAAGTTCATTTTCAGAAAATCATCACCTGTTTCCATAGTATTAAAAGCAAGCTGTAAGTTGGACAGGTTGGTATATAGCTTACCTGCGATAAGTTTCACTGAAGGAGAATATGTTTTAAAGCCGGCATGAACAAAAATAGGGTTCAGTATATCCGGTAGTTCGTTCAGGATGGATCTGCTCAGTGGAGAAAGTGTTTCGGGAAAAAGTTCCGAAAGCATTCCTTTGAAATAAAGATTTTTTTCTCTTGCAAAATCGCTGTGTTGAAGTGAAAACTCCACTTCCGACAGGCCGGCCGGAATTTTTCGGGGGTCAAATTTCTGTTTATCCCCGCTCTCTGAATGCAAATCCCTGCTGATATGACTTATATAAATATCATCATCTATAAAAAAATTAACAAGCGGTGCGAAATCCAGATTTTTTTCAATATTTGACAACCTGTCTGCAATTTTAGACATTTTTTTTGGCTGAATCCCGATTTTACCCTTTAACAGCCTGACATTATCTTTAAAAATACCTTTAAGGATTAAAAACTCACATTTCTCATCCGATATATGGTAAAAGCCGCAATTTCCGTCAAAATGAAATCTGGCAGAAAATTCCCGGTCATTTTCATCCGGTTCACCAAACTTAATCCCCAACGGTTCCAGTTTTTCATAAATCTCGCTGCTTATTTTATCATCCATATTGAAACTTATAACACATGTCTTTCGGCTTGGCAAACAGGCATCAGTTGGCATCACATGAAAATTTATAAATTTTAAAAACTGTGATCCGTAATGGGTTCAATGCTCAATGTTGAATGACCACTTAAGCACTTAACCTGTCCAATCTTTTTAACCTCAACCTTTTCCTTTGCCTCTACCTCTACCTTTGCCTCTACCTCCCAATCTCACCAATTCAATCCTGAATTGACTTTGACTGTTGCACAATATATTATAAAATATCCGGTTAATATCCGGAATCTATCTCTTTCCGGGGGAACTAAATGCAGGAACTTATTGAAAAAGCTTCAACACTGGTTGAATCTTTACCCTACATACGAAAATTTTACGGCAAAACTATAGTTGTAAAATACGGCGGCAGTGCAATGGTGGAAACGGAACTGAAAAATAATTTTGCAAAGGATATTGTACTGCTTAAATATGTTGGGATAAATCCTATTATCGTCCATGGTGGAGGCCCCCAAATTGCTGAAATGCTGGGGAAGATGGGTATAAAGACTAAATTTGTTTCGGGAATGCGTGTAACGGATAAAGAAACAATGAGTGTTGTTGAAATGGTGCTGGCCGGAAAGGTAAACAAAGATATTGTAAACCTCATAAACAAAAACGGTGGAAGTGCAATAGGTCTTTCAGGTAAAGACGGTCACCTCCTTACAGCAGAAAAGTTGATGGTGGAGAATGATTCAACTATTCTGCAGGCACCGGAAATAATGGATATAGGGCACGTCGGAAGGGTAAAAGGTGTGGACGCTGATGTTATACAGGCTGTTTCGAAAGATTTTATCCCAATAATTGCCCCCGTTGGGATAGGCGATGATTATGAAGCATACAATATAAACGCAGATCTTGTCGCAGGGTCTGTGGCGGCTGCAGTAAAAGCTGAGAAACTCATTATGCTTACTGATGTGCGTGGCGTTCTGGATAATGACGGGAACCTTATCTCCTCGATTAAAGCGAATGACGTTCCCGGATTGAAAAATGATAAGATCATCAAGGGAGGAATGATACCCAAAACGGATGCTGCAGTGACGGCATTGGAGGCAGGTGTAAACAAAGCTCACATCGTTGACGGCAGGATACTGCACTCGGTGCTGCTGGAGATTTTCACAGACTCTGGAATAGGGACACAGATAACTTTATGAGATGCAAGGTACCTGAAAGTTTTATAAAAAACACTATCGCTCCGCACTGTAACAATGACCCCCATATTATAAATGCATTCAGAATAATACCGAGAAGCCGGTTTATGGACGATGCTCTTGCAAGGTTTGCTTATGATGACAATGCACAGCCAATAGGTTTTGGACAGACCATTTCAAAACCGTCAACCGTGGCACTAATGACATATCTGCTTGCTCCTGAACCATCTGATAAAATACTCGAGATTGGAACAGGCTCCGGCTTTCAGGCGGCTGTACTGTCACGCCTTGTATCAGCTGTTTACACAGTTGAGCGAATCCCCCGTCTTTATGCAAAAGCTTCCGAAAGGATACGACGTCTTTTCATTAAAAATGTATTTTTTAAATTAACATCTAATTCAGCCGGATGGCCTGATGAGGCTCCTTTTGACAAAATTATTTTTACCTGCGGTGCCCAAAATATTGGTGAGGATTACTTCAGACAGTTAAAAGTTGGCGGCAGAATCGT
Organism: Flexistipes sp.; assembly: GCF_036172515.1. Lineage (NCBI taxonomy): Bacteria > Pseudomonadati > Deferribacterota > Deferribacteres > Deferribacterales > Flexistipitaceae > Flexistipes > Flexistipes sp. The sequence goes on along the minus strand of NZ_JAXKVW010000001.1, from coordinate 309,721 downwards.
GGCACCTATAAAAGATAAAATCACACTGTTTAAAAAGACCCCTGAGGGGATAGAGAAAGAGGAAAACAAGGAATGCAGTTTTGTAGAATATATCCTCTGACTAAATCAGGTTAAGCGCTGAATTTCAGCCTCTCGTTGATTTTTCTCAACACAAAATCAGGTTTTTTATCCTTTACAATGTATTCATCCGCATATAGGGATGCAAAATTCCTTTTATACCTTTCATAAGCGGTAAGCAGTAACACAGGAATCTTATCGTCAATCTCTCTGAGCTCTTTAAGGGCATCAAGCCCGCTTAAACCTGGCATGTCGATATCCATAATAACGATATCAAGCTCATTTTCATCTGCGATCCTCAACCCCTCCCTTGCATTAGCTGCGGTTAAAACCTCGAAACCATGATCCAGCAAAAAATCCTTATAAAATTCTCTGACTCCCTGTTCATCATCCACAACAAGAACTCTGTTTTTCAAGTTTCCCCCCTAATTCGGTAATTTTATGGTTACATGTACTCCGCCGTCCCGGTTCAGCAGCTTTAGATCCCCCCCGTGTGAAAATATAATCCTTTTGCACAAAGGTAAACCAAGACCGGTTCCCTTATCTTTGGTCGTATAAAAAGGCTCATAGACTCTTTTCATAATTTCATCGGGAATTCCACCGCCGGTATCACTTATTTCCACAATGCCGGCAGAGCCGTCTTCATATGCTTTTATTTTAAGTATACCACCCTCCTGCATGGCATCAAGCGAATTATTGAATAAATTTAACAGTACCTGCTTCATCCTTTTTGCATCCACATATATTTTCATATCATCGGGAATTTCCACTTTTACTTCCACCCCGTTAAGACGTAACTGATGATCAAGCAGCTGAGTCAACTCAAAAATGATGTCCGGCAGTGAGTGTCTTTCTTTATTAAGGTCCATTTCACGGGAATAGCTTAAAATATCAGAGACAATCTTCTCCAACCTTTCAACTTCGGAATATATGATTCCCAGGTAGGTTTGGGCTTTAGGTTCCTCAACTATTCTCTCAAGACGTTTACTGAAACCTCCTATGGCGACAAGCGGATTTTTCAGTTCATGGGCGACCGTTGCCGCAAGCCTTCCAATCTGGGCAAAATTATCCGATGCGTATAAATTGTTTTTAAAATAGTCGATATCCTGCACTGCAAATTCAAGCCGTTTCAATGTCTTGGATAACTCAAGTGCAACAGAGCATATTTTGCCGTAAAGAGTCAGATGGTTCATTCTGTGGGAATTATAATTGTCCGACTGAGCCAGTATGGCCCCCACAGGGCCTCTTGATGAATAAATACCGCAGCAGGCGACATCTCCGTCAAAATACTCCAGTAGCCTCCTGGATTCAAAAATATCAACATTTACAGTGTCTATTTTTTCAAAAAATATCACATCGGTAAAATGGTCCCTTTTGTAAAGCGGAATGGAAATTCTTCTGAAATTAAAATTATCAACACTGATTTCACCACTTTTACTGCCGTACATAGCCCCTTTAAGCTTCATTAAAGACTCATTGAGGAAAAAAACACCCGCCTTTTGAAAATTACCGGGTTTAAGTAGCCCTTCGATCATATTATAAATTATTTTATCTATCGGGTCATGCTTCAGAACAGAATAAAGCAGTTCGGTACAGTTAAACATCTCAGACAGACAGTCAAGGGAGGAGCCCCGCTGAAAGGCCAAAATAAGATCTTTTATGTTTTCCTTATCATTATGAGAAATATCCTGGTCTTTATAAAAGTCCATTCTGGAATGAAAGTTATCATCCTCCAAAATCACAGACTGGTTGGGAGAAGTTTTGCCGGAATATTCAAACACTTTAAATTGATCATATGTTACTGACAGATAGCTTAGACGCAACTCAAAAATATTTTCAATCAATCTGGGTAATTCCATATTTTATTATACCACGGCTTATTAAAAGGGAAAAAGATAATTACACAGATTTCAAAAAATTTCTGAATTTTTCCACAAAGTCATACCATTCACGCTCAATCCGCAGATTGACAAAATCACACACCATCTGGTCAAAAAAAGCAAACACCGTGCTTACATACAGTTTTCTTTCAACAATTTTGTCCATCTGCTCTTCAGCCAGACTCTTGGGTGCTTTTACCTTTGTAATTCTTACAGGGTCGGTTTTCAGACAAATTTCCAGATTGATATTTTCATTTTTAAGCTCCATTTGAAGAAGTGTAACGGATTTGGACGACTTAAGAGCGATATAAAGCTCCTTACAGGCATCAAACTTATCCGTCTCTATCGATATTTTCTCACCTGATGAAGCACTGCTTAAAACAATATTTTTAACAGGTACAAAATAGTAACTTCTCTCTCCGATATCCACACTGTTATCACTTATAAAAAACCTTGCCAGCAGATAAGTGAGAAATTCAGATTCCAGAAAAGAAATGTCTCTTTTAGACGCATCTGCAAAAAGCGGCAAAAGTCCCCCCTTTGAAAATAGTAAAATTAAAAGCCCGTTGGTGCTACATTTTTTAAATCATCAATTTTATACGGCTCACTAATTTTTCTCTTAACCGTTTCCATCAGTGAGTCCCTGAATAAGTTTACTTCAAACGCTGCTCGGAACAGATGAACAACCGACTCAAACGTCTTATTTGTAAGACTTGATATAAAAATTTCTTTATTATCCATTTCCCAGATTACCTCCACCAATGTTGTGGCGGGATAGGCCTGAGAATGCATTTTGTTAGTCAGAGCGTTTTTAATAAAGTCTTTGTCAGATTTCGACAGATATTCTTTATTGTTCTGTTTCAAAAAATCATTCTTCATCTCTTCAAATTTTATATCAAAGAATTTTTTGCTGATTTTTTTCTCATCGATTCTCACGGTAAAAATAAACGTATTATCAAAAAGCAGTTCCGCACTCTCAAAATCTGAAACCTCCGGGTATCCCAGAGGAACAAAACCGTAATTTAATGGTTTACTGCTGTCGTAAAACCTGTCAAAAGAATATTCTTTAAGCAACTCTGTTGCATCGGTAAGGGAATATTCAACCTTTTCATTGTAAAATAACCGAAAAAACGTCAGTGACCCGTTAACAAGTCCCATGTATACCCCTGTTAAGAAGCCCGGAAACAGTTAAGTCTCCGGGCATTCATATCATTTATTCCGAAAGAACAGCATGAGCAGCCGCAAGCCGTGCAACAGGCACCCTGAAAGGGGAACAGCTCACATAATTCAGCCCCACTTTCTGGCAGAAATATATTGAATCAGGATCACCGCCGTGTTCTCCGCATATTCCCGTTTTCAGGTCTTTCTTTCCGGATCTGCCCTTCTCAACACCTATCTTAACAAGTTCCCCCACACCGGACTGGTCGATAGAGATAAAAGGGTCCTCCCTGTAAATCTTTTTATCGATATATTCCGGCAAAAACCTGCCGGAATCATCCCTGCTAAGACCGAAAGTCGTTTGAGTAAGATCATTGGTACCGAAAGAAAAGAAATCTGCATACTCGGCAATCTCTTCAGCTGTAAGTGCAGCTCTCGGCAGCTCAATCATGGTGCCCACAAGATATTTAAGGTCCACATTATAGCTGTTTATAACCTCATCAGCCACTTTCTCGGTGATATTTCTTAAAATTTCAAGCTCTTTACTATGCCCCACCAACGGAATCATAATCTCAGGCAAAACATCCACGCCTTCCTTTTTCACTTCACAGGCCGCCTCAATAATAGCATATACCTGCATTTCATAAATTTCCGGATATGTTATTCCCAGCCTGCATCCACGGTGACCAAGCATGGGGTTAAACTCTTTAAGCTCTTCGGCTTTGGCTTTAAGTTTATCCGCAGGAACCCCTGCAGATTTTGCAACTTTCTCCATATCCTCATCGGTATGCGGGATAAACTCATGGAGCGGGGGATCCAGCAGCCTTATTGTCACGGGAAGACCTTCCATAGCTTTGAAAATGCCTATGAAATCTTCCTTTTGATAAGGTTTTATCTTATAAAGGGCTTTTTTCCTTCCTTCTTCGTCATCTGCCAGAATCATCTCTCTTACTGCATCAATCCGGTTTCCTTCAAAAAACATGTGTTCAGTTCTGCAAAGGCCGATACCTTCGGCGCCGAATTTCCTGGCAGTTGCTGAATCTTTGGGTGTATCAGCGTTAGTTCTGACACCCAATTCTCTGAATTCATCGGCCCACTCGAGTATCTTTGCAAACTCTCCGGATAATTCGGGTTCAATCAGCTTAACCTTTTCCAGTATCACTTCACCCGTTGTGCCATTGATTGTTATTATATCATTTTCACGGACTGTTTCGTTATCCACAACCATTTTTTTGGATTTTTCGTCTATTTTCAAGGCTCCGCATCCGGCAACGCAACACTTGCCCATTCCTCTGGCAACCACCGCAGCATGGCTTGTCATACCTCCGGTAGCTGTGAGAATGCCTTCAGCAGCATCCATTCCCCCTATATCTTCCGGCGATGTCTCATTCCTGACAAGGATAACTTTTTCACCCTTTGAAGCCATCTTTTCTGCATCATCCGCAGTAAAAACAACTTTGCCTACAGCGGCACCTGGTGAAGCCGGCAGTCCTTTTGCAACAGCCTTATACTTCTCCTCCGGATCTATCATGGGGTGCAAAAGCTGATCCACCTGCGCAGGGGCAACCCTCATCACCGCAGTCTTTTTATCTATCAATCCCTCTTCGTACATATCATAAGCAATCTTCACTGCAGCTTTAGCCGTTCTTTTGCCGTTTCTCGTCTGGAGCATGTACAGCTGATTTTTTTCAACGGTAAATTCAATATCCTGCATATCCTTGTAATGGTTCTCCAGCTTTCTGTAAACCTCTTCAAGCTGAGCAAATACTTCCGGCATCTCATCCTTAAGCTGAGAAATAGGCTCCGGCGTTCTTATACCAGCCACAACATCTTCCCCCTGGGCATTGATAAGAAACTCACCGAAAAACTCTTTCTCCCCTGTGGAGGGATTTCTTGTAAAAGCCACACCGGTTCCGCAGTCATTTCCCATATTACCGAACACCATAGCCACAACGTTAACAGCTGTTCCCCATTCATCCGGTATTTTGTTTAAACGGCGGTAAGTTTTTGCCCTCTGATTATTCCATGAATCGAAGACAGCGTTTACAGACAGCTTAAGCTGTTCAAATACATCCTGTGGAAATGATCTTCCAAGCTCTTCTGATACAAGCTTCTTGAACTTTTCCACAAGTTCGAACATATCATTTTCATCCAGCTGAGTATCGATTTCCACATTCCTGGCTTTTTTTACCTGTTTGATAACTTCCTCAAACCGGTTATGCTCTATCCCCAGCACCACATCAGAAAACATCTGTATAAAGCGTCTGTAAGAATCGTAGGCAAAGCGCTTACTGCCCGAAACAGAAGCAAGACCTTCCACAGTCTCATCGTTCAGGCCGAGGTTCAAAACCGTATCCATCATCCCCGGCATAGAAACCCTGGCACCGGAACGTACTGAAACCAAAAGAGGATTTTCCTTGCCTCCGAATTTCTTATTAATACTCTTTTCAAGCTTTTCCAAAGCCTTAAGTGATTCTTCCCACATTCCTTCCGGATAATCACCCAGCTTCTGGTATTCAACACAGGCCTCGGTTGTTATGGTAAATCCCGGCGGTACAGGTACGCCGAGATTTGTCATTTCGGCCAGACCGGCTCCTTTTCCGCCCAGGAGATCCTTCATATCTCCGCTTCCCTCGGCCTTTCCGTCACCGAAAAAATAAACGTATTTTTCAGCCATATAATGCCCCCTTATATTAATTTAAGCGTTTTTAACCTTGGACAAATCTGCAGCAATATCAAAAACAGATTTTAAACTGTTGAGTAAAGAAAGTCTGTTATTCTTTATCTTCTCATCTTTGTCCATAACCATCACATTGTCAAAGAAATTATCCACAACCAGGCGCAAGCCCAGAAGCTCGTCCATAGCAGATTTATATTCCTCATTATTTATCAATACATTTATTCTGCCTTCTTTCTCTTTTATAGCCGCATCCAGTTTTGATTCAAAATCTGATTGAAAAAGGGATATATCATAATCCTTTCTTTGCCAGCCGGCTTTTTTCAGTATATTGCTAATGCGCTTATAACTGGTTGCTATCACTTCAAAGTCTTCTCCGTCTTTTACTCTGGCAATTGCCTCAGCGGCACTCTGCAGACATACTACATCATCATACCCTTTCACTGCATCAAAAACATCTCCCGGGATTCCTTCCTCATGCAGAATATTTTTTAATCTTAATAAAATAAAATCATATATTTGTTCAGATACTTCTTTAGAGTCAAAAGAGATTTTTTCCGATAAAACCTCCAGAGAATAATCGATAAGACGTTTAAGGCTGAGTCGAAAATTTTTGTTTCTGATTATGTTAAGAATACCTATTGCATTTCTTCTCAGAGCATAGGGGTCGTTGTTGCCCGTTGGTATCAGACCTATCGCAAAACAGCCGCATATAGTATCAATTTTATCAGCAATGGAAACAAAACAGCCTTCTTTGGTTTCAGGCAAATCATCCCCTGCAAAACGAGGGAGGTAATGCTCGTAAATCCCTTTGCATATTACATCGCTTTCCCCCTGAACTCTGGCATACTCTCTGCCCATTATCCCCTGCAGCTCAGGAAATTCGTAAATCATCTCCGTCATCAGATCACCTTTACACAAATAGGCAACCCTCTGAGTATTCTCAATTCTGTCAGAAGCCAGCTGTCCGCTGAGGTAAGAGGCAATTTTATAGAAACGCTCCATTTTTTCATAAGAAGTCCCCAGCTTTTCCTGATATACAACATCTCTCAGCTGTTCCACCCTGGTTTCCAGCAATACTTTCTTATCATTTTCGAAAAAGAATACTGCATCAGACAATCTGGCCTTTAAAACTTTTTCATAGCCGTAACGTATCGTATCATCTTTGGGCTTTGTATTGGAAACACCTATAAAATAATTACTCATTTTACCGTTCTTATCTGTCGCATAAAAATATTTCTGGTGATTCTTCATTGATGTAATTAAAACCTCATCCGGAAGCTTTAGGAAATCTTCCGAGAAACTTCCCAGTACTGCAAAGGGTTTTTCAACCAGGTTAGCCACTGAATCCAGAAGCTCCTCATCAATCTGAACGATTAAGTCGTTATTTTCTTCCTGAATCCTCTTTAATTGGTCTTCAATAAGTTTCTTTCGGCTGTTAAAATCATAAACCACGTTGTTTTCAAGCAGTTTTTTACAGTAAGAGTCAAAGTCCTTTACCCTGACTCCCCCTTCACTCATAAACCTGTGCCCATATGTGATATCCGAGCATTTTATTCCGTCCAGCTCAATGTCAAGAATATTTCCGTTATAAACAGAAATAACCCAGTGCACGGGACGGGCGAATTTAAGATTTTTATCCGACCAGCGCATAGACTTTTGAAAAGGGATGGACTTGATAAGTGAAGCCACATTGTCCTGTAAAAATTCATCCGTTCTGACACCTTTAAAAAACCTTTTTCCTGCCAGATATTCTCCTTTATCGGTTTTTACCCTTTTTAAATATTTTTCATCGAGAGATTTGGATTTGGCAAAGCCTTTGCCGGCTTTGGTGAGTCCGCCATTTTCATCAAAAGCAATATTTGCCGGAGGTCCCATAATTTCTTCCTCTTTATCATCCTGTTTTTCATTCAGATTGTCTATATAAAGGTACAGCCTTCTCGGTGTCCCTCCAGTCTGAATGCCGCCGAAACCAATTCCTTTATTTGTCAAGAGGTTGGAGAAACTTTCCTTAAGAGATTCAGCTGCAGGATTGATAAAAGAGGCCGGAAGCTCCTCCGTCCCAATTTCCAAAAGATAATAAGACATGTTACCCCCAGTTAAACATTTGAACTTTTATATATTTTGCTATTGTCATTTTCAAGATAAATTTCCCGGTCTGATGCCGCCTGAAATGTGTATTATATTCTAATTTCTTGTCAGTAAACATACAACAAGTGCCGCTATACCCTCTTTTCTTCCACAGAAGCCCATTTTTTCAGTTGTTGTAGCTTTTATGGTAACGTCCTCTAAATCGATACCCAAAATCCCAGCCAACTTTCTTCTCATTTCGTTGATATAATTTCTAAGACGGGGTTCTTCAAGAATAATTTCGGCATCAACGTTGCATATTTCAAAACCTTCTTTTTTTATTAAAGAAACGACTTTTTTTAAAAGGACTCCTGAATTAATCCCTTTATATGATTCATCAGTATCAGGGAAAAGTGTACCGATATCAACTCCCAGTGCAGCACCGGCAAGAGAATCGATTATAGCATGTATCAAGACATCAGCATCGCTGTGGCCTGCCAGACCTTTTGAATAAGGGATTTCAATCCCGCCCAAAACAAGCGGTCTGTCATTTGAAAAACGGTGGGCATCGAAACCAATTCCGGTTTTAATCTTTATCCTGTTTGTCACCTTTTTCCTTTTCCTCCGGCTCATCTTCGTTTGGAATATCAAGCGTCACATCCAAGGAGAAATCTAAACATCTTGAAGGATCTGTAATGCTGTACTTCTTGTTACAGGTGGCTCTCCAGGCACACACAGCACAAGTCACCTTCTTTTTCTGCGTCATATGTCACCGTCCGAGACTGTAAAGTCTAAAAATGTTTGTTTAAAACATAAAAATATAATACAAGTTCTTACATGAACGAGTTTGTTATATCAATAATTTTTTTGCTGATAGTGTTTATAGGAGCTGCTGTTTTTTCGGCAAAAACAAAAAAACCCAGTTTTTTAAGCTTCGTACTCAACCTTGAAATTGAGTATATTATTATCGGTATGCTCATCTATCTTATTAATACGCATTATTTTAAAACCTCCGTTCAGAATACCACAATGACATTCATTTCGATAGCTTTATGCTTTATGGGTATGCTTATAGGGACTCAGTTTAAATACAAGGTGCTGCTGAAAGTGCCCGGCGCCTTCTGGCGATATATTATGGCAACCTACACCTTTTCTTTTCTGTCAATTTTTATAATTTTTTATTTTTTAGACTATAATACTCCGTATCTATATGCAATAATCTTAAATACAGGTATGCCTTATTCACTTACCCTTTTTGGCAGATTATTCCGGGTAGGGCCGTCCAAGCTGTTTAACTCAATGCTTGTACTTTCAATATACCCTGCCATTGCCCTTATCCATTACTCTCTTTATTTTTTCATTCAGGGCTCAGACTCCCCGCAACAGTTTCTCTCTCTTTTCTGGCTGGTCATTTTTACTGTGGGAATTATCAGCTATGAATCCCAGCAAACGCGAAAAATTATCAATACAATCAGTATGATATTTCTATTCATCCTTGCAGGCTTAAGTGTATATTTTGATGTGTCCCCGATATCAATGGGATTCATCAGCGGAATTATAGCTGCAAATTCACCTTTTGGAGATATTTTTTCAAACATATACCAGTCATTTGAAAGGTTTTTCTATCTTTTCATTTATATGATTCTGGGATTTTTTTTTATGAGCCAGCCTTATCCCGGAATAAAACACTTTATAACAGCTGTCTTAATCTTTTTTTCACTTTTGGTTATCAGACATTTTGCCTTTTCAAACTTATTCACCCGGCTTCACGGCAGAAACAGGGAAATACAATCTATAATGTCAATAGGGGTGCTTCCCGGTTTCCTACTTTTCGACACCTTCTTTAGCGGACTTTCTCTGATTCCGCTGGAAATTGTCA